>JACCYW010000107.1 GCA_013696275.1 Chloroflexota bacterium
ATCCGCAAGCCATGCCACGTGGCGCTCCAAGGCGATCGGTTCGGATCCCACCGAGGCAGCGCGGCTTTCGGCATCATTGGCCCATCGCCACAGCACCGTCGCGTCCGCATCCGTGGCCGCGCGGAGGGTCAGTCCGACGGTCTCCATCGCGCGCACGACCCTTGTGGCGCCCAGTCCATCGACGGTCGATGGCCCTCGCCGTCCCATATCCCTCATCCGTGCCGGGTCGCTGAGCAGTCCGTCCACGGCACGCGCGACATCGGAGGGGAGGACGTCTGGCACTACCCCCGCCACCACACCCAGGCCGAGTCCCTGGACGCACCGTGCGACTGCCATCTGATTGTCGGCCAGTACGAGAGCCACGAGTGGGCGACCGACACACGCGAATTCCAGGGCACTCGTACCAGCTGCACCGATCACGAGATCGCTCCACGCGATGTCCGCTGCCAGGTCCGGGACATCGCTCATCAGTTCGTATCCGTGCGCGGACACAAGATGCGACACAGCCTCCTTGGCCGGATGGCTCACGCCGACGATGACGCGGACCGTGACGCGGTCACGCCCCAGCTCAGCCAACCCGCGGAGCACCAGGCTCGTGGCGTCCATCGGATCCGCTCCACCCATCGTGACCAGGATCCTGGGTGGTCCTCCATGATCGCTCCGCGGACGGCCCCGGAAGCCGCTGTACATCGGGCGCAGCAGCGCGTAACGAGGACCGAGCAGATGCCTCGGGCGATACCTGTCTTCGGCATCCCGATGCCGCGCGGAGAGGTTCTGGTCCAGCACCAGGTCGGAGTCGGCGGGAGCCGTACCCATGTCATCGACTATCAGCGCATGGGCCGATGAGCGCACCGACCGAAGATATCCGGCCGGGAATTGGTAGCCGTCGAGGACCAGCCAGTCGGAGGCGCGGTCCACGATCCGTCTGCGCGTGAACCGCTCATCATCCTCACCGCCGATGGCGGCCGATGCCTTGATGACCTCTACCCGTGCGGCCTCGAATCGACGCTCCAGGCTGGGCGGCAGGTGGAGCGTCAGCAGCTCGGCTCGGTGGCCCCGGGCGACCAAGCCTTCGCCGAGCGCCAGCATCCTCATCGCGTGCCCGGTACCGACCGTCCCTGAGGCGTCTGCCCGGATGGTCACCTTCACCGCACGGGTCCGCGCTGTCGGACGTGCTGGTTGAGCGCCGTCAGGTCCGGGCGCCGCGCCAGCAACGCAAGGACCCTGTCCAGGTCGAGACTGTCGCGCGGACCAAGCGCTTCGTGGACAGCGGTCACCAGGCGCAGATCCTCTTCCGTGTCGACGGTCAGGCGGACATCGGACCGGTCGACATCCGCGCGCACGGATCGGATCCGGTAGCACTCAGGTCGGCGCCAGATGTAAGGCGTGACGTGCTCTCGCTCGTCGTCGGCCGTCGCCCGGCGGTCTGCCTCATCGAGCACGGCACGGCTGAAGGCTTCCACGTCCATGCCCCGTGGGAACGTCCGCTCGACCGTGTTCGACGCATAGTCCCAGCGGTCCTCCAGGAAGGCCGCCACCACGAGTCCGCCGATGACAGGCGAAAGGAGGGGACAGTCAGCGGTGATACGCACGATGACATCGGCTCGCGTGATCTCCGCCGCGATGGTGAATCGGTGCAGTACGTCGGCCGCTGGCCCACGCACGCTGGGTATCCCGGCCGCGTCCAGGGCGCGCACCAAGCGGTCGTCCTCTTCAAGGTCGGGCACCGCCACGACGAGATCGGTGACCCCCGGTATCTGCGCCGCTCGGTCCACGACGTGCTCGACCATGGATCTTCCGGCCAGCGGTCGCAGCACTTTGCCTCGCAGCCGGGTCGAACCTACGCGTGCTTGGATGACCGCTACGATGCGCCTGGACAAGGTCGCTACAGCAACTCGCGCGCGGCACGATGGAGGATGTCGATGACGCGATCCACGTCCCGGTCGGACATACCGGGAAAGATGGGGATGGAGATGGCGCCTTCGTAGAAACGCTCGGCGACCGGGCAAAGCCCAGGTCTGTAGCCAAGGCGCTGGTAATAGGGATGCTGGTAGACCGGGATGTAGTGCACCTGGACTCCCAGGCCTTGAGCGATGAGCCAGTCGAAGAGCGGCCGCCTGCGCAGCGTGTCGCGTGTCCGGATGACATAGAGATGCCACCCCGACTCGACGTCGCTGGTCATGGTCGGCAGACGCAAGCCCTCGATGTCTGCGAGCGCCTCGTGATAGCGACCGGCGATGGCACGCCGTCGGTCCAGGAAGCTACCCAGGCGATGCAGCTGACTGGTCCCCAGTGCCGCCTGGATGTCGGTCAGTCGATAGTTGAAGCCGAGATCATGCATCTCGTAGAACCAGGGACCGGGGTCGGCCAGCATGAGCTCTCTGTCACGGGTGACGCCATGGGTCCGGAAGCGAGCGGCTCGGGCGGCCAGGCCGTCATCCGAGGTCACGACCGCTCCGCCCTCAGCTGTGGTGATGGGCTTGACGGGATGGAAACTGAGCGCCGACGCCAGGGCCAGCGTTCCCACCTTCTGGTCGCGGTAGGTCGCCCCCAGCGAGTGAGCGGCGTCGGCCAGCACAGCCACACCGCGCCGTCGCGCGACATCCTGCAAAGCGTCGTAATCGGCGGGATGACCGGCATAGTCGATGGCCACGATGGCTCGGGTGCGCTCCGTCA
>JACCYW010000252.1 GCA_013696275.1 Chloroflexota bacterium
CTGCCCAGCCGCCGTCTTGGCCGCGCCCTGGTGGCGCCCGTCGTGGCAGCGCTCCTGTTCGCCGCAGCGCCTGCTGCTGGCTCCACTCATCGCTCGGCCGCTCCCGAGCCACAGGGCGGGACCGGTCTGACCATGCTGGTCGGAGGGCTGCGCGATCCTCTCTTCGTCACCAATGCTGGCGATGACCGGCTCTTCGTCGTCGAGAAGCCTGGACGGGTGCGCATCGTCAAGCATGTCGGTGGCGACTGGCGCGTCAGCAACACCTTCCTGGACATCCGCGACCGCGTCGGCGCGAGTGGATCGGAACAGGGCCTGTTGGGTCTGGCCTTCCACCCGGATTACGAGACCAATCGGCGTTTCTACGTCAACTACACGGACAACGGCGGCGACACGGTCATCGCCGAGTATCGCAAGAGAGCCAACGGACCCGATGCCAACCCCGGCTCCTTCCGCAGGGTGATGGGCATCAAGCATCCCTTCGCGAACCACAACGGTGGATGGCTCGGCTTCAAGGGATCGCTCCTCTACATCGCCACGGGCGATGGCGGAAGTGGCGGGGATCCCATGGAGAACGCCCAGGACCTCGAGTCACGGCTGGGCAAGATCCTGCGCATCGATCCGCTCGATCCGGACGGCAACGGACCCAAGAGCTACTCGGTCCCGGCCAGCAACCCCTTCGTGGGCAGGCCTGGACTCGACGTCATCTGGTCCTACGGGCTGCGCAACCCGTGGCGCAACAGCTTCGACGCCGCGACGGGCGACTTCTGGATCGCCGACGTGGGCCAAGAGGAATACGAAGAGGTCAACCGGGTGGGGAGCGGCGGCGGCACCAACTTCGGCTGGGATCGCCTGGAGGGTCGGCACCGCTATCCGTCGGGCGAGCTCTGCCAGAGCGACTGCCACACCCTCCCCGTCGTGGAGTACAGCCACACCGGGAACGGCGGCGGTAACTGCTCGGTCACCGGTGGCTACGTCGCCCGACGATCGGGTGCCGCCCTCAACGGCCGCTACGTCTTCGGCGACTACTGCTCCGGACGGATGTGGGATATCAGCGCCTCGCACGACGCTGGTGACCCGCTGCCAGCGCCGGTCTCCACCGGTCGGCTCATCAGCTCCTTCGGGGAGGGGTCGGACGGCCGCATCTACCTGACCGACATCCTCGGCTCGCTCTGGCGGGTCGACGGTACCTGAGCGGGGTCCTCGACCGACTTAGACCTTGGCCCGATGGCGGCTGTGGATAGGTCGTCATGGCCGGTGCGGACGGCACGACTCATGTAGTTGCATCATCGAACCACATCGTTGTATAGTCGAACTATGACGTTGGCAGACCAGCGCGCCGAGATAGCTCTACAGGAGCGGATGGTGGCGCTCGTCCGCGCCTTCGGGCTCCATCGGCCGGACGAGACTCCCTGCGGTCAGCCGGTCCCCGTATCAGAGGCGCATGCCCTTGCGGAACTCGCCCGCGGCGATGGGCTGTCGCAGAACGAGCTTGCCGCGCGCTTACGACTCGAGAAGAGCACGGTCAGCCGCCTCGTCGGGCAACTCGCAGCGCGTGGCTGGATCGAGCGCGAGCGAGACCCGAGCGATGGCCGCGCCGTGTGCCTCCGGCTTACGGAGCGAGGCGCGGCCCTGGCCGGAGATATCGCCGAGGCCCGGCGAAGGAAGTTTGCCGCGGTGCTGGAGCGAATCCCGGATGACGAGCGCGACCAGGTACTGCGGGCTCTCGATGTTCTGACTGAGGCGATGCGTGGCACGACGTAGCCGGGGCACGCTCGCCCTAGTGGGTGGGCTCGCCGTGGCGGCGATCGTTACCGGCGGCTACCTCTGGGGCGCCCGGGACACGGCTGGGATCGACCATCGCGCCGAGGTCTCTCAGCGTGGCGCCGCTGTCATGCCCTTCGATCTGGCACGGACGACGCACCTCTTCGCGAAGCGCTCCAGTGGGGGCATCCAGACGGTCGTGGCGGACGATCAAGACGATTCCGAGCAGGTCGCCCTCATCCGCGACCACCTGGGAGAGGAGGCCGAGAGGTTCCGCCGCGGTGACCTCGACGATCCGGGCAGGATCCACGGCATGGAGATGCCCGGCCTGGCCGAACTGAAGGCGGGCGCGGGCCGGATCGAGATCGTCTACGCCGACGTTCTTGCCGGCGGCCAGATCCTCTACCGGACGGATGACCCCGCCCTCGTCTCTGCCCTACATGCTTGGTTCGACGCCCAGGTGTCCGACCACGGGGTGGACGCCGAGACGAGATAGTCGATCCGAGGGGCGACGAGAGCGCGTTGCAGCCCAGCGCTTCGGCTCGCTGACCTGACGAGGTTCCACGATCCGCTCTTCGTGAGCGTCCTCGGCGAGACCACGTAGAAGCCATGGCCCGGCGGTCGGGAAGACCAGAGGTGGGATGGAGCCGTCTGAACGAGTCAGCGTGGGGGACGCAATCCAGCCAGGGTGACCATGACCAGCCGGCGGACCGCGGCCTTGGACCGCAGGCGACTGGCTGCTGTGAGGGCGTGGAGGCAGTAGCTCGCGAGCTCGTCAGGCGCGACATCGTCCCGGATGCCGCCGGTCCCTATGCCCTCGGCCAGCAGGTCACGGATCATGTCGCGGACATGCTGCTGGCCGCGGACGACCTGTTCGTCTCGATGCAGGAGCGCCTCCAGTTCGGTGTCGTTGTGCCCGTGGGATTCTTGGGAGAGGAGGGCGTAGGCCTCGAGCACTAGTTCGAGTCGCTCGCTGGCGTCGCCAGCCCGGTCTCGGATCTGGGCGAGATATCCGAGGTGGCCAGCGATCTGCCGTTCGTGCCAGGCGAGCAGGATGGCTTCCACGTCTGGAAAGTACTTGTAGAGCGTCGCTCGTCCGATGCCGGTCTCCTCCGCTATCCGCGACATCGTGACCGATAGCAGCCCGTGCTCGGCCACCAGTACTGCCGTGGTGTCCAGGACAGCGCCGCGCACCTCGCGCCGGTGCGCCTCGATGGTCTTGTTCCACAACCTCGGCATGACTTCAGTCTACGCGACGACGCTGATAGGACACTCCGTTTGTACAGCGTCACAATGTATCGTACACTTCCGACCGACACGTTCACAGGAGGACACTCACTTGGCCGATCCGCGTCCCTATCCCGCCCCTGGCGACACGGGCTTGCCACGCTGTGTGAAGGTGTTCGGGATCATCGCCGTGGTCGGCGCACTCCTGGTCATCGGCCTGATGATCGTCGGCGGTGGTAGCCACGGCCCTGATCGCCACGCTCCCCCAGCCGGCGCTGGTGACTCGGCTCCGTCCTCCATCCGACCCGAGGACACCGGCGGCGGCGGGCCGGCCGACGCGAGCGAGGGGGCCCGCACGGTGGAGGTCTGCGCTTTGGACACGATGACCTTCGAGCCGGCCTGGATCGAGGTGACGGCGGGAGAGACGGTCACCTTCGTGGTGACCAACAACGGCCAAGCCGTCCACGAGTTCACCCTTGGGGACGCCGCGATGCAGCAGGAATACGCCACCCAGATGGAGCACCTGCCTGACGGGGTGGCGCACGACCAACCCAACAGCATCACGCTGCAGCCGGGAGAGACCGGTCTGTTGACCTGCGGTTCGGAGACA
>JACCYW010000256.1 GCA_013696275.1 Chloroflexota bacterium
GTCCGGGACGCGGCGGGAAGAGTTGCTGCTCGAGGAAGGCACCCTCAAGATGGTTTGGACGATGCGCCGGATGCTCTCCGCGGTGGGCACCAATGAAGGCATCGAGCTGCTGCTCAACCGGCTGGCCAAGTCGGAATCCAACGCCCAGTTCCTGGCCACCCTGACCAAGCAGGCGGCAGCCGAGTCCTAGTCCGCTTCCGGGGTAGACTGGCCCTCCATCGGAGCAACGCGAGACGCCTCGCAGTTTTCGGAGTCTGATGCCAGCTCGACCAGTCGTCGCACGTCATGCCCTGAGGTCTGTACCTCGCGCCGTGCGCCACGCCACCATCGCCGTCCTGATCGTCCTCGCCGCGCTCACACCTGGCGCAGCGGGTCGCTCGCCGGACACCGGGACTGCGCTGACCCCACCTGATGGCACTGGCGCGGGCCACACCGTGCTGGGTCTGCAGCCGGCGGCGTCGGAGCCACAAACATCGATGCGCCCCGGGCTGGCCGGCCCAGGGACGGATGGCGCCCCCTCGCCAGCCGATGCACCGACCCTCGCGGCGGGCCTTGCCAGACCATCTGGCGCACCGGCCCTGACGGTGGCTGGCCGCTCAGGCTGGGCTGCCTGGTCCTCGGCGAAGGAGAGGCTGTACAGCAAGGCGGTCCTGTCGTTGTACGAGCCAAGCGGCGGGCAGGATGGTCCGGGTGTCGCCCCCGAAGTCACTCCCGAGATCCCGCCCGGACCGCCATCGAACGGCCCTGACGGGGTAGTCATCACCATCCCCCAAGACGCACCGGTGCCGCGTGGACCGGGTGGCCACCGGTCGTTCCCCAACGGACCTCCGCCGCTCGGCACGGTCCACGGCCAGGCGTTGGAGGTGGATGATGCACGACTGACGCTTACCGCCTCTGAAGCACGACTCGAAGGGCTCCTCTGGCCGGTCTACCGGGCGGGCACCATCTCGCAGCTGTTTCACGCCGAGCACCCGGCCATCGATATCTCGGCAGCCAAGGGGACGCCTCTCCTGGCACCCTACGCGGGCGTCGTGGTCTTCCGTCAGTACCGTGATGACCGCTGCGCCAACGCGGTGTGGATCGAACACGGGCCGAGCTTCTTCACTTCCTTCTGCCACCTGTGGCGGTTCTCCGGGGTGCAGGCCGGTGACTGGGTGGAGCAAGGCGCGGTCATCGGGTACATAGGTTCCAGTGGCTACTCGACCGGGCCGCACGTTCATTTCGGCGTCTCGGTCGCTGCCCCGGCCGACTCGTACGCATACCGCCTCGACCCGCTCCTCTTCCTGCGGCAACGCTGACCATCACGCTCCCAGGCCACAGGCGCCAGCGGCGGTCCGGCAGCGCGCCGCCCCGCGGCAGTCAGCGACAGCAGGCGATGGTCGGTCCTGAAGCCATCGTCGTGCCATGTTCCTCGATAACGTCTCCCTGACCGTCACGGCCGGCAGCGGTGGTGACGGAGCGGCGACATTTCGGCGCGAGGCACACGTACCCCAAGGCGGCCCTGACGGTGGTGATGGCGGTCGCGGCGGATCGGTCTACCTGGTCGTCGATGCCGGACTGACGACCCTCGGCGACTATCGCTTCAAGCATCACTTTCGAGCCCCTGGCGGCGGTCGCGGAGAGCGCTCGCGGCGCCATGGCAAGGCCGGCCGCGACATCGAACTGAGCGTGCCGCCGGGCACCGTGGCATTCGCAGACGCCTCGGATGATCTGTTGGCTGACCTGGTCGCGAAAGGGCAGCGGGTCATGGTCGCCAGGGGAGGTCGAGGCGGCCTGGGCAACGTCCACTTCGCGACGTCCACCCATCGCACTCCGCGCCATGCGCAGAAGGGCGAACCCGGCCAGGAGCAGCGCATCCGCCTCGAGCTCCGACTGATCGCCGATATCGGGCTCATCGGTGCGCCCAATGCCGGCAAGAGCACGTTGTTGGCTGCGCTGACGGCAGCCCATCCGGCCATCGCTGGCTACCCGTTCACCACCCTGGAGCCCAATCTGGGGGTGCTGGACCTGGCGGCGCGCGACCCGGACGACCATCGACGCGCGACCATCGCTGACCTGCCGGGCCTCATCGAAGGGGCCAGTTCGGGAGCTGGCCTCGGCCACGCCTTTTTGCGCCACGTCGAGCGGACACGGGTGCTGGGACACGTGGTCGACCTCGCCGGCCGCGACCCGGCCGATGACTTCGCGGTCATCAGGGAAGAGCTGCGCCTCCACGATGAGCGGCTCCTGGCCAAGCCCACGCTGGTCATCGTCAACAAGCTGGATATCGCCGAGGCCGCCGAGCGCCTGCCAGGCTTCCGCTCGGCGATGGAGCATGAAGGCTTGGCCATCGTCGCCGTTTCGGGTCGGTCAGGGGTCGGTATCGACGACCTCATCGAAGCGCTGGCGCAGCTGCTGCCCGACGCCTCCGTGCTGGCCGCACCCGGCGAGCCAGCGGGGGTCGTGGTCCATCGCTGGGAACCGACCGACGAAGGCTTCGCCGTCCGACGAGATAAGGCGGGCTACCGGGTGCTCGGCCGGCGTATCGAGCGGATAGCCTCGCAGACCGACTTCACCAACGAGGAATCCGCTGAGCGCTTCCAACGCGACCTCGCCCGGCTGGGCATAGAACGCGAGCTGGTCAGGGCAGGGGTGGCGCCTGGCGACACGGTCCTCATCGGTCGGGTGGAGCTGGAATGGGATGGGCCGGCTTGGGGCTGAACGGGCCGTGGGGGGTGCTGGGCGGTACCTTCGATCCGATCCACTACGCGCACCTCGCGATGGCCGAACAGACTCGCGAGACACTCGGCCTGAGCGGGGTCATGTTCGTGCCGGTCGGTGTGCCGCCGCACAAGCCGGACCAAAGGATCTCGGCCGCGCACCACCGTGTGGCAATGGTCGAGCTGGCCATCAAGGACAACGCGGCGTTCCGACTGAGCCGCACCGAGGTCGACCGGCCGGGCCCCAGCTATACCAGCGATACGCTCCGCTTGATCGCACAGGGACTGGCGCAGGACGGTGACACCAGCGACAGCGCCGGCGATCCGGAAGTCGCGGAAGGGCTGGTCATCATCGTCTCGATGGAAGCGCTGCGTGCGTTCGGGACTTGGCATGAGCCACAGTCGATACTCCGCCAGGCTCGGGTGGCTGTAGTGCCCCGACTTGGCTTTCCGCTGCCAGACGCCGAGGATCGGGCGCTGCTGGCCAGACTGTTCCCCGGCCACGCTGAAAGGTTCATCTTCCTGGCCGAACCACTGCTCGGGATATCCGCGTCAGCCATCCGGGCGCGTGCCACAGCTGGCCGTTCGGTGCGCTACCTGGTGCCCGATGACGTCGCACGTTACATCGAGGACCATCGCCTGTATCAACCGTCAGGGGCGACCGAAAGCGAAGGAGACGAATGACCGTAGGACCGAAAGCGCGCCGATCCGGGCTTCCGGCGCGCGACCGGCGTGTCACGACGCGTCGGGTCAGGGAGGACCAGCGCGAGCGCTCGGTACGGGCGGATGTACCCACCGGGGGCGGTGACGTCGGTGTCGCGACCGATGCCGAAGCGGCACGGGTCCAGGAACGCGAAGCACTCCGACTCGCGCACCGAGTGGTCGACCTGGCGGAGGACCGCAAGGCATCCGACATCGTACTGCTGGCCGTGGCCGGCATGACCACGCTGACCGACTACTTCGTCATCTGCTCGGGCGGCTCGGAGAGGCAGCTGGGCGCCATCGCCGAAGGCATCTCGGAGGGCCTCAAGCAGGATGGTTACCTGCCCATCGGTCGGGAGGGGTCGCCCGACGCGCACTGGCTCCTGCTCGACTTCGGCGCTGTCATCGTGCACGTGATGGCGTGGCCAGAACGCGACTACTACGGCCTGGAGAAGCTGTGGTCCGAGGCGCCCCTCCTGCTGCGCATCCAGTAGGTCCTTCCCCGCCGCTTGCCCCGCCGCTCGCCCCACTGCCGGGACGGTGCCCGGCCACAACATACTTCGGGTCCCATGGGCCCGTACCACCGGGTCATGGGGACCACTCAGCACCCGACCCTAGCATGCTCGCTGAAGGCGCCCGACTGCCTCGGGGCCGGTAGGGACGTTGAAGGCGAGCGCGAACCATGACCTGGCTTCGAGAGGACTGTCCGGCCTGCGGCCTGAAGCTCATCGACTCACGCTTCGACGCGACGTTCCGCATGGCCGACCTCAGCGAACGCCTTTGCTTCGGGATACCGGCCGCGCTGTGCACCCGTTGTCAGCAGCTGTACCTGGACCCCGATGTCATCCGCCTGCTGGACGTCCCGGACGGTCGCTGCGTCTTCGCCATCGAGTCGGACAGCGTGGTCCGTACGCGCGCCCGTTCGACCAGCGACTAGGGCCGGGGCGCGTCCTCAGCCGGAGCCCGTGGTGGTCTCGGCGATCCAGCGCTGCAGATCGAGCGCCGTACGCGAGTCCGACATCTGGCGGGTGGAACCGTCCGATGAGATGCCCTTACTGGCATGGTCCAACCCGAGCAGCAGCGACATCGCCCGAACGAGGCCTTCGATGGTCCAGCGCGCTGCCTGCTCCTCCAGCTTCCGAGCCCGAAAGGGCTGGACCTTCATCTGACGAGCCAGGGCAGCGCCGCGTGTGCCCTCGTCGACATGCTCGCGCACGGTGATGAGCTCGCGCAGCCGTCGGTGCAGCTGTGAGATGAGCAACGGCGGAGGAGCACCGTCGGCGATCAGACGCTCGGCCAGTGCAGCCGCATCGCGTGCTCTACGCGCCCCGACGGCATCGAGGAATGCCCACGTGGAGCCCGGCACCGTCTCGACGACGGTCTCGATGACGTCCTGCCGGGAGATGACACCCTCCGGCCGGTAGAGTGCCAGCCGGCGTAGTTCGCTATCGGCGAGCTCTGTCTGCCGTCGCCGGTCGACATCGGTCTCGCGCACGAACGCACCGACGCGTTCGGCGAGGGTCCGCGCGGCACCGGGTCCGAGGGTCACGCCGAGCTCGCGGGCCCGGCCCGTCGCCCAGGCTTCCATCTTCTCGCGGGCCGGTACCGGGAACTCCTGGATGGCGCCACCAGCCGCCACCACCGCATCCCGAAGCGGCGACCTGGCGGCAGCCCCTCGGGCGCCTGTTGCCGTGAGGTCGGTAAGCACGAGACCATTGCCCGATGGCACGCTGTCCATGAGGGCCACGAGCCGTCGGCGAGCGGAACCTTCGCGGGCAAGTGCTTCGGGCTGCCGTACCACGACCAGGGTGCCACCTCCGAACAACGGTGCGGTGGCCAAGCGCTGCTCTATCTCGCCCAGCAGGCGCTCTCGGCGGCGCGTGGATGACGTGCCACCCTCCTCGATGCCTTCCTCCTCCGGGGCGGCTCGCCAGACGCTGAGCGGCCCATCTTCATCGCCCAGGCGCGTCGCAAGCTCATGCACGGCCCGTTCGATGGACCATGAGTCCTCGCCCCAGAAGTAGGCCAGCGAAGGGACCGCGGCGGCGCTGGTCAAGGTGCCATCGGTTCGTCGGCCTCGGTCTCTGCGCGTGGGTCACCGGACCGTTGCTGGATGGTCGCCACCCAGCGCTGTCGGCGGACATCGGCCGGGGCTATGCCAGCCGCGGCACAAACCTCTCGCTCCAGGATGCGTGCCCGGGCGAGTGCCTTCGACAGCCGCTCGTGGTACTCCGGGTGACGCCTCTCCCAACGGGCGAACCGCTTGTCCAT
>JACCYW010000266.1 GCA_013696275.1 Chloroflexota bacterium
AACGACGTCACCGCCGCCGATCTCGCGGCGGCCGGGACCGACTACCCCGATTGGATCGCCCGCTTCCTTGATATCCGACCCGGGTCGGTCGGCGACCTGGTCCACTCGACGGCTGAGGGGGTCGTCAGTCGGCTGCCTGAGAGTCGGCGCGATCCATATCATGTGGCCGAAGCTCTGCAGTTGTATCTGTTCCGCGACGGCGGCTTTCAGTACGAGACCGACGTGCGTGGTCTATGCGGCCGCGATCGCATCGCCGACTGCCTGCTCCAGACGAAGGTCGGCTACTGCGAGTACTTCGCTACGACGCTGACGATGCTGCTGCGCAGCCAAGCCATCCCGGCTCGGCTGGCCATGGGCTACCTGCCTGGCCGCCGACTGGCGGATGGCAGCTGGGAGGTCGATCGGAGCGCTGCTCACGCGTGGGTGGAGGTCTACTTCCCCGACTATGGCTGGGTCCGCTTCGACCCCACGCCTGGCAATGAAGAGAATGGTCAGCGTCCGACGACACTCGAGCCGGGTGATCCATCGGATGCTCCCGTGCGACCGGTCCCCAGTCCCCAGCCTTCCGGTCAAGGCGACGGGGCCGTGGACGGGCCGGCTGGTCGGCCGCCTCTCCCGCCCGAGGAACTACCGTTGACCGGCAGCCCGCTCGGGTCCGAGCCGGCGTCGGTCTTGGGTATCGGGCTTGCCGTCGCGATCGTCCTCGGTGTGCTGCTGGCCCTGGCATCGTTGTACCGTGCTCGTCGGTCTCCGCAGATCGCCCCCGACATCGCCTATCGTGGCGTGGCGCGACTGGCCGGCCGGTTCGGCTACGGGCCGCGGCCTCACCAGACGGCGTACGAATATGCGGGCATCCTGGGGGAGTTGCTGCCGGCCATGAGTAGCGACTTACGACTGGTCGCTCGAGCCAAGGTAGAGACCACTTACGCAAGTCGCCCGCCAGAGGCCGAGTTGCTGGCGCAGCTTCGAGATGCTTATCGACGCGTCCGTATCGGTCTCATCCGGATGGCGGTACGACGACGAAGGCTGCCCGCGCGTCTGTCGCGCCGCGACCGTTAGGACCGACGCCCGCGCCCAGGTGTCGAGGACGCGCGGGCAGGATCAGAGGGCGCCACGCCGATCAGAGCCGGTTCGGGTGTCGCTGAGGGCGGCCGTCTCCAGCGGAGCCAGGTGACCCACGAGGGCGTGGGCATGGAGCCGGCCCACTCCGGACCCGACCTCGACGACGGTCACCCCGGCGAGCGGGAAAGGGAATGCCCAGAAGTGCTCCAGGCCGATGTCCAGCAGGTGCATGAGGGTCAGCCTCAGTACCCCGTCGTGGGTGACCGCGATGAGCCAGCGCGGTGATCCGGTCGGAGGATCCAACTCCGCTTTCATCGCCTCGACCGCCCTGGCCACACGCCGGCTGGCGTCGGTGAGACTCTCGCCGCCCGGCGCGTTGGCGGCCCACGGCGTCGCGCGCCACGCCTTTAGCTCGTCCGGCCATCGAGCCTCCACCTCCCGATGCGTCAGCCCTTCCCAGTCTCCCTGGCTGAGCTCGATGAGTGCCTCTGCGGCGACCAACGGGACGGTCGTGTCCTGTGCCCTCGCGATGGCCACGGCCGTCTCGGCGGCCCTGGCCGATGGCGAGTGATGGATGGCCACCGGTGGCGTGTCTGGAAGGGGCAGGGCAGGCGGCGCCGCGATGTCCCTAAGGCGTCCGGCGACCAGTGCCGCCTGGCGATGGCCGAGCTCGGAAAGGGGTGGGTCACTACGGCCCTGGAAGCGACCCTCAGCCAGCCAGGTGCTCTGGGCATGGCGCACCAGGGCCAGGAACGCACGGCCTTCATGCCGCGAGTGACTCACTCGAGGCGCACGAGCCACAGGTCCAGCACCGCAGCCTGCTCGCGGATACGCGCCGCCGCTTCGAGCGGCACGCTTTCATCGAGTGCCAGGATCATGATCGCGTCCGCGCGCAGGCCGGCCCGGCCCAGATGCATGGCGCTGATGTTGACGTCGGCCTCACCCAGGATCCGGCCGATGGAGCCCATCGTGCCGGGTCGGTCCTGGTGTCGGGTGACCAGCATCTGGGGAGCCGGCGGGATGTCCACCCAGTAGCCGTCCAGGCGCACCAGCCGTGACTCGCCAGCAGAGACCGTCCCGCCCACCGCTGTCGAACCTGAGAGGGTGAGCATCGAGGCATACCGGCCGGCTTCGGGATCCTTGCGCTCGACCATCGAGATGCCATGAGCCTTCGCGACATGGGACGCATTGACCAGGTTGACACGCTCCTCCGTGACCGTCTCAAGGAGCCCGCCGAGAGCCGCCGCCGCCAGCGGCGAGGCATCGTACGCAGCCAGCTCGCCGGCTACTTCCAGCGTCAGCCCTTCCAGGTCCGGCGCGAACTGCGCATAGAACTGGCCGAGGGTACGGGCCAGTGGCAGATAGGGCGCCAGGGCGCCGGCGGTCTCGGGCGTCAGCAGTGGTGCATTGACGGCGTACCTGGCCGGGCGGCCCGCCAGCACGTCGAGGACCTGTTCGGCAGCCTCCACGGCGACGCGCGTCTGGGCTTCCGTGGTCGAGGCGCCCAGGTGTGGCGTGAGCACCGTGTCGGGTGCGCCCAGGAGCGGCGAGTCGACGGGCGGTTCGTTGACGAAGACGTCGACCGCTGCCCCACCGAGCCGGCCGGCATGGAGTGCCGCAGCAAGCGCGTCCTCCTCGATGACCCCTCCGCGGGCGACGTTGATGAGCATCGCGTCCGGTCTCATCATCGCCAGCTGGGCGGCCCCGATGAGGCCGCGCGTGGAACGCGTCAGCGGCACGTGCACGGTGACCGCGTGGGCGTTCCTGAGGAGCTCATCGAGCGCCACCAGCCGGACACCATGGTGCGTTGCGAGCTCTTCCGTGACGTACGGGTCGTGGCCGACCAGCACCATCTCCAGTCCGCGTGCCCGGTCGGCCAGGGCCATCCCGATCTTGCCCAGGCCGATGATGCCGAGCGTCCGGCCACGCAATTCGGAACCGGTGAAGGCGGAGCGTCGCCATTCGCCCCGGCGCAGCGAAGCGTCAGCCGAGGGCACCCGGCGGGCCAGCGCCAACAACAGCGCCAGGGTGTGCTCGGCGGCCGCGATGGTGTTGCCGGTCGGAGCGTTGACCACGGTGATGCCGGCCCGGGTGGCTGCCACCAGGTCGATGTTGTCGATGCCGACGCCGGCCCGACCGATGACGATCAGGTCCGACCCCGCCGCCACGGCCTCGGCATCCACCTGGACCGCGCTGCGCACGAGGAGAGCTTCATGACCGGGCAGGGCCGCCAGCAGCTCGCGGCGCGAGAGACCGGTCAGCACATCGACTTCATGATGGGCCCGCAACAGCTCCAGCCCTTCCGGCGCAAGCGACTCAGCGACGATCACTCGCCTCCGCCGTCCGCCAGCGGCGGACTCGCGACGCGGGCTGGTCAGGCCGGGCTCGCGACCGCCAGCCGCGATGCATCCTGGCGGTCGGCGGGAGTTGCGGAGTGGCTGGCGATGGCATCGCGGGCGGCTGCCACCGCCCGTCCCGCTGTCATCTCGATGCCCAGCGCGCCGCAGCCCTCCTCCAGGATGGTCAGTGCCGCCAGGATGTCGTCCGTCGTGACCGCCCCCAGATGGCCGACCCGGAAGATCTTGCCGGTCAGTGCGCCCTGACCTCCGGCCAGGACGAGTCCGCGTCCGCGGAGCTCTTGGTTCATGGTCGACCACTCGACCCCATCGGGCACGACCGCCGATGTGACCGTGTCGGAGGCATGGGCGGGATCTGCGAACAGGCGGATGCCCATCGCCTGGAGACCAGCCCTGGTCGCCGCCCCGCAAGCGGCGTGGCGAGCGAAGATGTGGGCATAGCCTTCTGCCTCGAGCAGGCCCAGCGCGACATCGAGCGCGAAGGCGACCCCGACCGCCGGCGTCCACGGCGTCTCGCCCTTGACCGCGCTATCGCGATGTAGCGTCAGGTCGAAGTAGACGCGCGGCATGGTGGCTGCTTTGGCTGCCTCCCACGCGCGCGGCGAGACACTCACCATGGCCAGCCCGGGCGGCGCCATCCAGCTCTTCTGCGAGCCGGTCACCACGACGTCCAGATCCCAGCCGTCCGTCTCGAAGGGCACCGCCCCAAGGCCGCTGATGCCGTCCACCAGGAGGATCGCATCGGGCGCCGCCGCACGGGCTGCGGCGGCGAGCTCCGGGAGCGGGTTCGTGACACCGGTGGAGGTCTCGTTGTGCGTCAGCAGGACGGCCCTGGCCGGACGACCCTGGGCGGCCATGCCGGCCAGAGCGTCGGCCACGGCGGTCGCTTGCGCCGCCTGACCCCAGGTGATGTCCAGCCGGGTCAGGTCGGCTCCGTAGCGTGCGGCGATCTTGGCGAAGCGGTCCCCGAAGGCCCCGATGCTGACCGACAGCACGGCATCACCGGGCGAGAGGTGATTGACCACGGCGGCCTCCAAGCCACCCGTACCTGAGCAGGTCAGGATGAGGACCTCGTTCTCGGTCCGGAATGCCCGCTGGAGGGCAGACGACACTCGACCCAACAGCGCCTTGAACTCCGGACCGCGATGGTTGACCATCTGGCGGCCACCCGCCTCACGGACAGCGTCGGGGAGGGGGGTCGGGCCTGGGATGCGGAGATGGGTCGCCTGGCTCACGCGGGGTTCCTCCGGAGTTCGCATGGGATGTCTGGCTGTCAGTGTCGGGGACCCCGATGGTACGCGGAGGGCCGGCGCGACGTCGATAGGCGGCGGTCGACCGCCGTAGACTGGTCGACATGCCGCCACGTCGCACGAGTGGAGCCACGCCCGAGGCGCTCGATCTGTCGGGCGCATCGGCGCACGCACCGCTCGCCGCCCGGATGCGACCTCGGGCGCTCGAGGAGTTCGAGGGCCAGGCCCATCTCGTCGGCGAACGCGGCGCGCTGCGCCGGATGGTGGAGCGCGGACACCTTGCGTCGATGGTCCTGTGGGGCCCGCCAGGGGTGGGCAAGACGACCCTTGCTCGATTGCTCGCTGAGGCCGTGGACGCTCCGTTCATGACCCTCAGCGCGGTCATGAGCGGGGTGGCCGATGTGCGAGCCGTCATCGCCCGGGCCCGTGAGTGGATCGAGCGGGGTGGCCGTTCCACGGTCCTCTTCCTGGACGAGATACATCGCTTCAACAAGGCCCAGCAGGATGCCCTGTTGCCGCAGGTGGAGGACGGCACCATCACGCTCATCGGGGCGACCACTGAGAATCCCTACTTCGAGGTGAATTCAGCGCTTCTCTCGCGCTTGCGGGTGTTTCGCCTCGAGCCGCTCAGCGACGAGCAGGTAGGCGCCATCGTCGATCGGGCACTCGGCCATGAGCGCGGCTTCCAGCGGTCCGTAGAGCTGCCAGCAGACGCGCGCGAGCACCTCGTCTCGATCAGCGCCGGTGATGCCCGGGCCGCGCTCAATGTCCTGGAAGCGGCGGCTGCGATGGCCGGCGCGGACGATCCGGATGCACGCAAGCCGGTAAGCCCATCATTGGAGGCCGTGGAGACCGCTGCCCAGGAGCGCATCCTGGCCTACGACCGGGCCGGCGATGGCCACTACGGCACGGTCAGTGCCTTCATCAAGAGCATGCGCGGCAACGACCCTGACGCGGCCCTGTACTGGTTGGCCACGATGGTCGCGGCGGGCGAGGATCCGCGCTTCATCTGCCGGCGCATCATCATCGCGGCATCGGAGGATGTCGGGAATGCCGATCCGCGTGCGCTCCAGTTAGCGGTGGCAGCCGCCCACGCGCTCGAGTGGGTGGGATTGCCCGAGGCGCAGTACGCGATGGCTCAGGCGACCGCCTTTGTCACGTTATCTCCCAAGTCGGACTCGGTCGGGCGCGGGTACGGTGCCGCTATGGCCGACGTGATGAAGCACGGCTCGCTGCCCGTCCCGGGGCACCTGCTGTCGGCCGGTCACCCACTGCTGAAGCGCCACGGGTTCGGCGTCGGGTACGAGTCCCCCCACGACTTCGAGGGCGACGACGTGGAGCAGCAGTACCTCCCCGACGCGCTCATCGGGCGGCGCTACTACGTGCCAGGGGACCAAGGGTTCGAGGTCACGCTCGCCGCTCGGATGGCGGCCCGCGAGGAGGCTCGTCGGGCCGCGCGAGAGGAGGGCAGGCCGCCCCGCCGAAAGAACCGCGCCACGCCGCCGACCGCGGGTATGGGTGACGCCATGAGGCTGGCGGCCGAGGGCCGCAAGAGGATCGCCGAGAAGCAGACGCGCGACGCGGGACGCTAGGGGCTGGCGCCGCCATCATGCGTCAAAGGGAAGATGCCAAGCGGCGCACCGCGGAGCGCGAGCGGCGTGAAGGTGGGGACGACGTCGCGCCCGCTCACGAGCCCGATGGTCGTCCGGCGGGATCTAGTACAGGGGCGAGACGCCGAGCAGCACCAGGACCACCCACAGCCCGATGAGGATGGCCGCCAGGAGTGCGGCGACGAGGCTGATGCGGCGGAGGTCCTGGCCCACGTAGATGTACTCGCTCTCGGCTCGGGCGGCGAGCAGGCTGCCCGGCTTGGCCCGCAGCCGATGGTGTGCTGAGTGCGGGGGCGGTCGCACGCCGGCGCCGACCGCGTCCGGCTCCCTGGTGCCGACGGCTGGCGAGCTGGTGCCGAC
>JACCYW010000288.1 GCA_013696275.1 Chloroflexota bacterium
GGGAATCGAGGCTGGTGATCACGGGCCAGGCCGGGCGTCCAGCCGAACAGCGGGAACAGGCCACCCCAACCGGTGATGAGGTACTGCTGGACGATCGAGAAGATGGTGGTGGTGATCCAATACATGAACAGCCCCGACGGCAGGAACCAGCCGTAGAACAACGAGATGAGCGGCAGGATCAGGAAGATCCGCTGCTGCATCCGCGCCTGGGGGTCGTCCGAGCCGCCCGGCGCCAGCGTCATCCGCGTCTGGAGCAGTTGCAGGACCGCGGCGATGACGGCCAGGACGCTTATCCCGAAGAAGTTCGGGATGACCATGAAGAGCACTTCCGGCCGGTGAGCGTCGAGCCCGCCGGGAGCCGGCGTGATCCAGTCAAGCCACGGGATGGTCGGATCTATGCATGGCGCGCCCGACCCCGGCGCCTGGCACGCGATGTCGATGATGGGATTCCCAAAGACCTGGAGCATCTGCGTGATGTCGGGAGCGGCCAGACCCTGGGATATCACCTGGTACATCGGGATGAGCAGGACCAACTGCAGCACCGCGGGCAGACAACCTGCCGCCGGATTGACCCCGCGTTCGCGGTATATGCGCATCTGCTCTTCGCTGATCTTGGCGCGGTTGCCCTTGAATCTCACGGCGCTGGCGCGCAGCTCCGGTTGGAGGAGCTGCATGCGGCGCTGAGAGACGAGCTGGCGGCGGTACAGCGGTACGAGCAGGATGCGGATGGCGATGGTCAGCAGGATGATGGCGATACCGATGTCGCCGATGACGTTGTAGAGGAACGCCATGCCCATGAAGATGACCTGGAAGATGGGCGTGAAGACCCAGGCCAGCACGCTCACAGGATCGGATGCTGAGAGGGACGCCGGACACAGGTTCTGGGGCGGCAATGTGCCACCACCAGGTGGCGTGGTGGGAGCGGGCAAGGGGCACGGTGGCGCGGTCGCTGAGGGCGCCACGGACGGATCAGGGACGATCGATGGATCGGCGCCCAGGACCGGCGCGGCGATGAGGAGGACCAGGACGAGCGCCGCCAGCAGGGCCAGCATGCGGTCGAGCGAGACCAGCTGGGTGCTGGCCGCGGAGCTAGCGGACCGGGTCATAGCCGCCCGGATCCCAAGGGTGGCAGCGAGCGATGCGTTTGAAGCCGAGCCAGCTTCCGCGGAAGAGTCCATAACACTCGATGGCCTGTTCGGTGTAGCGCGAGCACGATGGCTCGAAGCGGCAACTGGCCGGTAGCCAGGCGAAGACGATGCGGTAGAGCCGGATGAGGCCGACCCCCAAAGTCTTCATCTGGTCCGTTGACCTCCTTGGTCCCTGTACATCCGCTGGAGCAGTCGATCGAGAGCTTCGGTGAGCTGGGCATAGGTCGCTGTGGCGCTCTGAGGCCGGCACACCAACAAGATGTCGTAGCCCCCCGGCGGCCTGCGCTCAGCGGCACGCATCGCCTCGCGGAGTCGCCGCCTGACCCGATTCCTGACCACCGCGCCCCCTAACCTGCGCCCCGTCGAGAGTCCTAGTCGGAGATGACCCAGTTCGTTCCGTCGCCAGCGCAGGATGAGCAGCGGGTGCGCCCGGCTCTTCGAGTCCCGTTGCAAAGCCCCGAAGTCCCTGGCTGACCGCAGCATCTCCAGCGGCTTGCTCACCGGCCGCCGTCCGACGCCCGCTCAGGCGGTGAGCTTCTTGCGGCCCTTGGATCGGCGAGCCGCCAGGACTCGGCGTCCGCCCTGGGTCTTCATACGCGCGCGAAACCCGTGCTCTTTGGCCCGATGCCTCTTCTTGGGCTGGTAGGTCTGCTTGGTCATGCTAGGGATGGGTGCTCCGCTCGCGGGAAGGAGAGATGGCGTTACGGCGTCACCTCGGCAGGCCGCCGGGCGGGCATGCCGTGGCGCGCCACGCTCAGCGGATGATAGCCGACAGCCCTCCCGACCGTGTGCCGCCATGGGCGACGCTCGGGTCGGCGCATCCTGCGGGCGGATGTGTGCTCGTGGTCGAGTACGCTCTGTGACCGAACGGAACGGCCCTTGGCGGCGCACCAGTGGTGACCTCGGGCCGTTCACCGGACGAACCGACCAATGGGGCAGGCTCGCGAGGCGTCTCGGTGGTAGTTCTGCTCGCTGAGAGGACGGAACGACCCCTCGGACGCCCCTCGGAGCGGGGCATCGGCCCTGTCGTCGGTCCATTCGTCCGCTGGCCGGACGAAGGCCCGGGAGTGCTACTCGTCGGTCACGCTGCTCGCTGAGCAGGCGGTCCCGGTCGCTACACCGAGATGCGGGACACCGGGATCACCCCTGCCGGCTGTCTCAGCCGCGGTAGCGCAGCACCATCTCGACCTCGGCCGGGCCACCGCTCGCGTCGACCTCGATCGAAGCCGGCCGGTACCCAGCTGATCGCGCGGTGACCATGTAGACCCCCGTTTCGCACGGACCTCAGTGGACCTACTCACCCAAGATGTACCCTGTCAGGGAGTCTCAACGTGACCACGATCCGACCGGCCCTGCCGCCCGGCAGCGCGACCATGGACGACTTCCAGAAGCTGGACCTGCGGGTCGGGCGGATAGTCGCGGTCGAGCCGTTCCCTGAAGCGCGCCGTCCGGCGTACCGGCTGACCATCGACCTGGGGCCGCTCGGCGAGGTCCGCTCCTCCGCCGCACTCCCGGAGACCTACCCTGACGGCCAAGCGCTCGTCGGCCGGCTCATCATCGCCGTCACCAACCTGCCGCCCCGGCGGATAGCCGGCTTCGTGAGCCAGGTGCTCGTCCTGGG
>JACCYW010000289.1 GCA_013696275.1 Chloroflexota bacterium
TGGGGAACCCGCCGTGCACATGCACGGCGCCCTTTGGACGACCGGTCGTGCCCGAGGTGTAGATGATCATGAAGGGCGTCTCCGGATCCGTTTCGGGCGCTACCGAGACGGGCTCCAGGCCTGGATCGCCGACGGCCTGGTCCCACCAGACATCACGACCTTTGCTCCACGGCACCTCCGTCACCCTGGCATCAAGGCGCCGGACCACGATCACTCGGCGGATCGACGGCGTCAACGCCACCGCAGCATCGGCCGTGTGCTTGAGGTCCACGACCGACCCACGGCGCAGGAAGCCATCGGCAGTGATCAACACGGTCGCGCCGCAGTCAGCCAGACGGCTTGCCACCGCAGGCGCCCCATAGCCCGAGAAGATGGGCGTGTAGATGGCCTTGATGCGCCCGAGTGCCAGCACGCTGATGACTGTCTCGGGCACGAACGGTAGGAAGATGCCGACCCTGTCGCCCTCCGCCACGCCCTGCGCCTGAAGCATCCCGGCAGCCCGGTCGACCGCCTCCTTGAGCTGCCCGTTGGTGAAGGAGCGGACCTCTGCGTCTTCTCCTTCCCAGGTGAGGGCTGCACCTTCCCGGTCGCGCAAGGCACGCGAGTCGACCGCAGCCGCAGCGTAGTTGAAGGCACCGCCGATCCACCAGCGCGTCCACTCGGGCCCATGCGAGAGGTCCACCACCTCATGGAACGGCCTCTGCCAGGCAAGCGCGAGATCCTCCACGGCCGTTGCCCAGAACCAAGCCGGATCCCTCTCGGCGTGACGCTGGAGGTCCGCCAGGTCAGCTTCTCCGGAGAGAGCCAGCAACCTGGCCAGTCGGCTGTCGGCGAGGAGGTCCGCGGAGGGTCGCCAGGCCGCCGCCGCCACATCGCGCCCGAAGATGGGCCACCCGTTCGAGTTCCGACCAGCGCTCGTCGCGCGCCGATCACCCACCGTTGACCGTTTCGGCGAGCGCTGCGTCGATGGCCGCGTTGAGCGCGCGGGACCAGCCTGCGCCCAGCGCCCGGTATGGGGCTCGATCGATGCGAGACACGGGTGCACCTGGGTTGGCGGCCACGTAGACAGCGGCACAGCCGTCCATCTCGGCCCCTTCGCCATCGAATTCGCGCGCCCGGAAGAGGTACAGGAAGAGGTCGCGCGGCGCGGTCGGATCACCCAGGACAACCGTCAGGTGGACGGCGTTGTCATCCAGGCTGCGGCCGGGACAGGCTGACTCACCAGCCACCGCGCTCAGGGTGGTCACGCCGTTTCGCACCAACGCCGTGCGCAGGTCGGTCAGGTCGCCCGGTGTGGGGGTCGGTGAAGCGGTCGCGCCACAGCCCGTCCCGAGGAGGGCCAGGAGGACCACCAGGCGCACCAACTCGTCCTACGTGCCACGCAGGCGTTGGACGAGTGGCGCCAGCGTGTTTCTGTCGCCGACCATGAAGGAGCTGAGCACATCCAAGGTGGCCAGATCCTGCGCCAGTACGGCCGGGTGTCGGAGGTCGTTGTTCAAGACGAACGTGCCGATCCGCAGCCGCTCCGTAGCGGCAGCGATGATGGCCATGGCCGGGATGGGCGCCAGCTGATCGGTCAGGTGGTCGCTGATGACGAGAACGCTGTAGCCGATCGACTCAGAGCGCCTGGCCGTGGCGGCCAACTCGCGCCCATCGACGACTTGGCGGGCCTCGGCCAGGAAGCGGAACGGTCGCATCACCGCCAGCATGGCACTACTCGCATCGTCGGTGGTCAGCTCGCGCTGGCGGGTCAGCGCGGATGGGCGATCCATGGAGTCCAGAAAAGGTCTACCTTTGCTCGGACGACATGGCTGGAGGGTGGAGGAGGCTGGGATGCGCAGGTTCGTCATCGCCATCGCCGCGGCAGGACTGGTCGCGGCGGTCATCGCACCGAGTATCGGGGCGAAAGGTCCAGGCGGCGATGCTGACCGGGATCGCCAGTTCCTGGGGTTGGGCGGACAGGTCGCCCCCAAGTCAACCTCGATGCAGGGTGTACCGCCGGGTCCGAACCCGTATCTCGCCTTGGTGCCCGACCCGTCGAAGATCGACTACGCCGCGTGGAAGCGCTACGCCGACCGCCAGAGCCAGGAGCGCGCAGATCGGCTGAGGGCAGCACGGTTCGGCGCGGGTCGTGCGGTCATCCTGGTCGATGAGGAGGAGCCGGCTGGGACGCGTGGATCGAACGACTCCACGTCTACAGCACAGCGGGTATCCGGTTTCGGTTCGGCAGACGACCGCCAGAACAGGGCGCGTATCGTGGGTGAGCTTTCGCCCGAGGAGATCCCGACCGACGCGCGGCCCGCTAATACCGAAGACGATGGCTCGATCCCGCTGGCCGGCGCCACCGGCATCGGGACCGTGCGAGATGGGATCACCACCTCCGCCCGGATCGGTGACGGTCCCCACGGCCGCTCCGGTTCAGGCAGCGGCGACTTCGACTTCTATGCCGTCGACGCCGTGGCCGGGGAGGTCCTGGTGGTCGATACGGCTACTCCGATGGGCAGACTCGACACCATGGTCGGGCTGTTCGACTCGGCAGGAGAGCTGCTGGCGTTCAACGACGACTCAGACGGGTTCGACAGCCGCCTGGAGTCCTCCGTGCCGTTGGACGGAAGGTACTACGTGGCCCTGACCGGCTATCCGGTCGTCCCGCTCGACCCGTTCGACTCCGGCAGCGGTGAAGGAGCGGGCAGCCAGGGCCCGTACGACGTCACTATCACGACAGGCGAGACCGATCTCGATTTCTACGCGCTGAGACTCCGCAAGGGTGATGTCCTCGGCGTTTCCATCGCAGGCGCCGCGACCCGGGTAGCCATCTACGACCGTTCGGCCGTCGAGGTCATGGGCAGCACCCAGGACGCCACATTCATCTACTCACCGGAATCACCCATGCCCGGTGGAGGCAACGCGGTCGCAGAGCATGTGGCCGCTCAGCGGGGATGGCACTACGTGGCGGTGTCCAGCGGCGACGGCGATTACGACATCACGGTCGAGGTCTA
>JACCYW010000221.1 GCA_013696275.1 Chloroflexota bacterium
TTCGGTCTGACCTCGCTCGATGACCTGCCGCCGCTCGATGTGGACGTGGCCGGGCGGCTTGCCGACAGCGCGCTGGGACCCGATCCGACGACCGACCCTGATGAGTGATCACGTCCCCGATGACATCGAGCGCGGCATCGAGCGCGACCTCGACAGCGTACGTCTCCACAAGGCGCTGGCGGCCGCCGGCGTCAGTTCGCGTCGAGCCGCCGAGCGCATGATCTCCGCCGGTCGCGTGGCGGTCAACGGATCGACCGCCATCATCGGCCAGCGGGTCGTACCCGCCCGCGATGTCATCACGGTCGATGGCCAGCCGGTCGGGCAGCGGCCACCGCCGGTCTACCTGGCGCTCCACAAGCCGGCCGGTGTGACGAGCACGACGCGCGGTCGAGCAGGGGAGACGACGGTCCTCGACCTGGTCTCCGACGAGAGCATCCGGCGGCACGGTCGCATCTATCCGGTCGGTCGGCTGGATCGGGACTCCGAAGGCCTCATCCTGTTGACCAACGACGGCCAGTGGGCGGACAGGCTGCTTCATCCCAGGTATCAGGTCGAGCGTGAGTACTCGGTCGGCCTGGCATCACCGATGACATCGCACCAGGTGCGCTCGATCCTTGCCGGCGTGGAGCTCGAGGAGGGCATCGCCCACGTTCGGTCCCTCCGCCTTGCCACCTCCGCCGAGGGACGGCTGCTGGGCCGGTCGGTCGATGGCGTGGCGTCATTCGTGTGGTACCGCGTCGTGCTGACCCAGGGTTGGAAGCGCCAGATCCGGCGCACCCTGGCGGCGGTCGGCGTGCCCGTCGGGCGACTGGTCAGGGTGCGTATCGGCGGCCTGCGGCTGGCGGACATGGCGTCGGGCGAAGTGCGGCCGCTGGGCGCCCGTGAGCGCTCGGCCCTGCTGGAGGGGAGTAGCGAGACCAGCCAGGGACTGGTGGTGAGCCTCGACGGCCCGGCATCGAGCGGCAAGAGCACGGTCGGCGCGGGCGCCGCTTCCGAGCTCGGTTACCGCTTCTGCGACACGGGCGTCCTGTATCGAGCCCTCACGTGGCTGGCCCTGGAACGGCGGGCCGACACAGGCCAGGAGGCTGTGCTCGTCCAGATGATCCCCGAGCTGGACCTGGTGGCTGACGATGCCGGCCGCCTGCGACACGTTCGCGTCGCGGGCACGGACGTCACCGCGCAGCTTCATTCGCCGGCTGTGGACGACCAGGTCAGCCGCGTCTCACAGCATCCTGGCGTGCGCGCGGCGTTCCTGCCCGTGCAGCGCGCGCTGGCCGTGGAGGGCCGCATCATCATGGCCGGTCGCGACATCGGCACGGTCGTCCTGCCCAACGCCGATCTGAAGCTCTATATCGACGTCTCGCTCGATGAACGCGCCGCGCGGCGGGCTGCCGACAGGGGCCTTCCGCCAGCCTCGGAGCAGGCACGCGATCTGTTGGCTGACCTGCGCCGCCGCGACGGCCTCGACAGCACGCGCGATGTCGCTCCGTTGCGCGTGCCACCAGACGCACTGATCATCCGCAGTGACGGCAATACCCTCGCTCAGACCGTGGCTTCCGTGGTGCGCGCCATCCGAGCCCGTGAGACCGAGCCGGCGAGTTGAACACGTCCGACCCGGCCTGGACGCTCTACCCGCGCCTGGTCGCCCTTTTCGCCCGCTCGCTGGTCCGGCTCATGGGCCGGCCACAGGTGGCGGGCCTGGCGGGCTTGCCTCGCGAAGGGCCGTTGATCGTCGTCGCCAACCACATCAGCAACCTGGATCCTCCGTTCGTGGGTGGTTGGCTGGCGCCGGCGCTGGCTCGCCGGCCGCGGTTCCTGGCCAAGGACGCCTTGTTCAAGGGGCTGATGGGTTGGTTCCTGCGATCGCAGGGTGTCATCCCGGTCCGTGCCGGAGGAAGCGATGTGGACGCCTACCGGGCGGCGAAGGCGGTACTTGACCGGGGTGGTGTGATGATCGTCTTCCCCGAAGGCACCCGCAGCCGCGACGGAGCGCTCCAGGAACCTCGCCCGGGGGTCGGCTTGCTGGCCACCCGTTCCGGCGTGCCGGTCCTGCCGGTCGGCGTCTCCAACACCGACACGTTGCTGGGACGGGGACGCATGCTGCCGCGCTTCGGCACGCCCGTGACGCTTCGCGTCGGTCAGCCGTTCCTGCTGACGGTCGACCCAGGGCTGCCACGCCGGGCGGCGTTGGCGGCCGCCAACGAGGAGCTGATG
>JACCYW010000324.1 GCA_013696275.1 Chloroflexota bacterium
TCGCAGGTGACGCCCATCCACGCCGTCACTCGCGCCCAGGCCAACGACGATGCGGCCGCGCGCTCGGTACAGGACGCCACCGGCGTCTTCCTCACCGGCGGCAACCAGTTGCGCCTGTCATCGACCATCGGCGGGACGGCCGTCGCGTTGGCCATCCTGGACCGTCACCGACACGGATCGGTCATCGCCGGGACCAGTGCGGGTGCTTCCGCGATGAGCAGTCACATGGTCGCCTTCGGGGCGAGCGGCGGGACCCCCAAGCAGCGCATGGTCCAGATGGCGGCCGGTCTGGGCGTGCTGCCGGGCGTCATCGTCGACCAGCATTTCCAGCAGCGCAACAGGCTTGGTCGGCTCCTCGCCATCATCGCCCAGAACCCGTCGCTGCTCGGTCTCGGGGTGGACGAGGATACGGCTGGCGTCGTCGGACCGGACATGGTGCTGGAGGTCATCGGGCGCCGCAGCGTCACCATCATCGACGGTGCCAGCTCGGATACGGACGCCTGGGAGGTCGGTGCTCACCGGCCGCTCATGGTCAGCAACGTGGTGCTTCACTCGCTGCCCGGCGGCTATCGCTTCGACCTGCGCCGCCGCGTGCGTGTGGCGGCACCCATGCTGCGTGCCCTGGACGGGGCATCGGTCGCTTCCAGCTAACTGGATCCGGTGACGACCAGCCGTACCGTCGAGGAGCCCACGACCGACCCGGGCGAGCTGCGACCCGATCTGCGGATACTCGAGACCCGCGTGCTGCGCGGGCCCAATCATTGGTTCCGGGGTCCGGTCGTGCGGATGGTGGTCGATCTGGGCGTACTCGAGGGATACCCCACGGCTCGCATCCCCGGGTTCACCGAGGCGCTCGTCGCTCTGCTGCCGACCCTGGAGGAGCATGCCTGCTCACTCGGTCGACGCGGTGGCTTCATCAGCCGGCTGGAGGAGGGCACCTGGCTGGGCCACGTGTCAGAGCACATCGCGCTGGAACTCCAGAACCTGGCCGGCACGGAGGTCCACATCGGCAAGACCCGCTCGGCTGGACAGACCGGCCGCTACAACGTCATCTACGAGTACCGTGAGGAGCAGGTCGGGGTGGAGGCCGGGCGCATCGCCGTCTCGCTGGTCAACCAGCTGGTCGCCCCGGACGACCCGTCGGTGGCCATCGACTTCGCGGCTGAGATGGAGCGGCTCATCCTCATCGCCGAGAAGCAGGCCTTCGGCCCGTCCACCCAGGCCATCATCGACGAGGCCGTCTCGCGCGACATCCCATGGATAAGGCTCGACCGATTCAGCCTCGTGCAGCTCGGCCAGGGCATCCATCAGCAGCGCATCCGGGCCACCATGACCTCACGCACGCCAGCCATCGCCGTCGATATCGCCTCGGACAAGAGCCTCACCAACCAGTTGCTTGGCGCCGCCGGGCTGCCCGTGCCCCGTTCCCAGACGGTTCGCTCGGCCGATGCGGCGGTGGCCGCCGCCAACATCATCGGGCTTCCCGTCGTGGTCAAGCCGCTGGATGGGAATCATGGCCGCGGGGTGGCGCTCGAGCTTCGCAGCGAGGATGAGATCCGACGGGCCTATGACGTGGCACGACGTGAGAGTCGGGGTGGCGACGTGGTCGTCGAGACGTACGTCGTTGGCAGCGACCATCGCGTGCTGGTGGTCGGCGGGAAGATGGTGGCGGTCGCCCAGCGCATCCCGGCCGGTGTCGACGCCGACGGCGAGCACACGTTGCGGCAGCTCGTGGAGATGGCCAACAACGACCCTCGACGCGGCATCGGGCACGAGAAGGTGCTGACCCGGATCCCCTTTGGCCAGGCGGCCCTGGAGGTCGCCGCCAAACAGGGCTATGCACCGGACGATGTGCCGCCAGCGGGCGCGCGCGTGCAACTGGCGCTCACCGGCAACATGTCGACCGGTGGCACGGCCATCGACCGGACGATGGAAGCCCATCCCGAGAACATGGAGATCGCCGAGACGGCAGCACGCGTCGTGGGCCTGGATATCGCCGGCATCGACTTCATGGTCCCCGACATCGCGGTGCCCGTGCGCGAGCAGGGCGGCGCCATCGTCGAGGTCAACGCGGCACCGGGCTTCAGGATGCACTCCCATCCCACCGAAGGGGAGCCGCAGTACGTCGCGCGGCCCGTTCTGGACCTTCTCTTCCCGCGCGGTTCGGACGCCCGTATCCCCATCATCGGGGTGACCGGCACGAACGGCAAGACGACGACCGTGCGCATGATCGCCCACATCCTGAAGCTGATGGGTCGACGGGTGGGGATGACCACTACCGACGGCATCGTCATCGACGGTCGACTCATCCGGAAGGGCGACATGTCGGGGCCAAGGTCGGCCCAGATGGTGCTGCAGAACCCGATCGTCGATACGGCCGTCTTCGAGGTCGCGCGCGGCGGCATCCTGCGCGAAGGCGTCGGTTATGACCGGAACGACATCGCGGTCATCACCAACGTGAGCGCCGACCACCTGGGCCTGCACGGCATCGACACGCTGAGCCAGCTGGCCAGCGTCAAGGGTGTGCTCGTCGAAGCCGTGCCCCGTTCGGGCACGGCGGTACTCAACGCCGACGATCCGCTGGTGGCCCGTATGGGCCGCCAGAGCCGGGGCGCGGTAGTGCTGTTCTCGATGCAGATGGCCAAGGGCGAGGAAGGCTACGACCGGGTGGATGGGCACGCCGGCCGAGGCGGCGCGGCGATGGTCCTCCAGCAGTCGGACGACGGGGAGCTCATCGTGCTTCGCCACGGCAGCCGCTCCATGCCGCTCATCTATACCCACCTCATCCCGGCCACCTTCGGCGGCCGAGCGCGGATGAACGTGGCGAACGCTCTGGCCGCCGCCGCTGCGTCGTGGGCGGCAGGCGCTCACCTGCATGACATCCGCCAGGGGCTCCGGACGTTCAGCACCTCGTTCTTCCAGGCGCCGGGCCGGCTCAACGAGGTCGAGGTCGGTGGCTTCAAGGTCTATATCGACTATTGCCACAACGTGGACGGGATGCGCCGCCTGGCCGAGTTCGTGGAGAACTCGCGGCGCGAGTCAGACGACGGCCCGACCGATGCGAACGGCGATGGTCCTGCTGACGGTGGCGATGGATCCTCGGCCGCGCTGGACCGGCGGTTCATCGGGGTCATCGGTATCCCCGGCGACCGCCGCGACGAGGACCAGCGGACCTTTGGATACATCGCAGCCGGTGCCTTCGATGAGATCTACGTGCGTGAGGATGCGAACCTGCGCGGTCGAGCGCCAGGGGAGGCGGCGGGCAACGTCCTGGCCGGCGTGAAGGACGCCCAGGGTAAGGGGACCGCCCGGGCGGTCACGGCCGAGGCGGTGCTGCTCGAGATCGAGGCGGCCAAGACCGGCCTGCGTAGAGCCCGGCCCGGTGACATGGTCGTCGTCTGCGCCGACGACGCTTCGGCCGTCTATCGAGAGGCGATGGCTCGGGGTCGGGGTTCGATGGCGGGCCGGGCCATCGGTGATCCGGGCGAGTTCTCCGTCGACGAGGGCTGAGACGGGGAGTAGTGACCGGAGCGTCTCAGGCGGTCTCGAACCATGAGACATCGCCGACCGGCTCGCCGCCGAGAGCGCCGATGGCGGTGATGACGCTCTGTCGGTCGGCCTGACACATCAGCAGCACGACCGCTGCCGAACCGGTCGCCGCGAGACGCCCCTCCTCGGTGAGGGCCGCCCGTAGGGCTGTGGCCTCGTCCTCATGGGCAGCCAGCCCTACCGCATTACCGCCCCCGGCGGCGACACCTGCCCGTAGCTCGCCGAGCACCGACTCGCGACTCCTGCCCCGCAGGTAGCGCTGCGTCTCCTTGAGGGCGACCTCGTCCGCTCGCTCGGCCGCGATGCGGCCGATGCCGCGCAACGAATCGTCGGGCCGGTCGCCAGCGGTCCCGATGATGGCGACGATGGGCGCCCGGCGCGTCTTGCGCGGCCCGACCAGCGCCTCGACCACGTCGAGGACGACCGACAGGCCAGCCTCGTTGTGGGCGAAGTCGACGATGACCAGGCGCTTGCCCACGCGGTACAGGTTCAGCCGGCCGGGCGCCTGCTCAGCGGACGGACGGAAGTCGCGCAGACCATCGGCCACCTTGGCGATGGAGACACCCAGTGCCCGGGCCGCCCCGGCCGCCGCCAGCGCGTTCGAGACGTTGTGCTTGGCCAGGCCGCCGACCGTCGCTGGTACATCTGCGGCCCGCACCACCCGGTGGGTCCGATCGCCCTCCAGCTCCACCAGCCAGCCGTCATCGAGCACCAGGCCGAGCCCGCCCCGAGCCACCGCCGAGCGTACCCGCCGGTTGGTCGGGGAGAGGCTGAACAAGCAGACTCGTGCCCGGACGCGTCTGGCCACGGCGGCCACCAGCGGGTCGTCCGCGTTGAGCACAGCGACGCCGTCGGATCTCGTGATGCGGGCGACGATGGACTTCACCTCGGCAAGCTCGGGCAGCGTATGCAGTCCCATCAGGTCCAGGTGATCGGAGCTGACGTTGGTCAACACGGAAGCCTCGTTCGACTCGTAGCCCATCCCGCGCAGCACCAGTCCACCACGGGCGGTCTCAAGGACGGCCACGTCAAGCGACTCGTCGCGCAGCACCTGCTGTGCTCCCATCGGCCCGGTGAGGTCACCTTCCTCGACCAGCACGCCATCCACCAGCACGCCATCCGAGGTGGTGGAGCCGACCCGCCGACCCGCCGTCCGCAGGATGTGGGTGATCATCCGCGTCGTAGTGCTCTTGCCGTTCGTGCCGCTGATGCTCACGGCCGGCATCCGCCGGTCCTGGTCGCGTATCCAATCCGGGGCGTCCGTGGCAGCCTCGCGGATGCGCGCCAGCGCCCGCCCCATGGTCCGGCTGCCCCGTTGGCCGCGCGAGTGGGCCGGTCGGGTGCTCCCGGGATCGAGCCCCAGCTCGACCAGCCGGTATGCCGCCTCACCGATCGACTCAGCGCGCTGGCGTTCCCGCCACGGGTAGGCCACGATCCAATGGCCGGGCTCACTGGTCCGATGGATGGTCACCGGGATGCGTGCGCGCCCGACGGTGCTGGCTCGTCCCTCGCCGACCAGCCATGCCGCTGACCCGGTCAGGGCATGCAAGCGGCGTACCCAGGCGGCCACATCGCGCGCCGGTGCGGCGGCTCGCGCGGCGGGGATGGGCACGCCCAATCGCACTACGGAGTGTCGGCCGGGCTCGCGCTGGCCGTACCACGTGCGGCGGCGGCCCACCACGATCTCCAGCTTGACGGCCGGTTCCAGGCGGTAGGTGTTGGGGCCGTCAAGCATCCGGATCTCGACGAGGCGCACGGTGACCCGAGTATAGGCACTCCGTGGCGGCGCTCCTCGACGCCAGCAGGCCGGACGCCTGCCCGCGTTAGACTCGCCATCGTGAGCGACGGACCGGCGGACGAGCACACGGCCAATGGGGTCACCGACTCTGAACTGAGCGACCTGCAGGGCCTCATCGCCGCATCCGAGCGGGACTACCTGCGGGACCTGGAGCACCTGGTGGATATCGATTGCGGGAGCTACACCAAGGCCGGGGTCGACCAGGTAGGCCGATGGGTGGCAGCCGCGCTGACCGAGCTGGGCGCCAGCGTGGAAGTCGATCGCAACGACGACCTTGGTGACACGGTCGTCGGCATCTGGGATGGCTTCGACGATGGGCCGCGTGCCTTGCTCATCGGCCACATGGACACCGTCTTCGAGCCGGGCACCGCGGCCCAGCGCCCATATGCGGTCGCCGAGGGGAGGGCGATGGGTCCTGGCGTGACCGACATGAAGAGCGGGCTGCTGGCAGGGATCCATGCCCTTCGAGCGATGCGCGACCTGTATGCTCAGCGACACGGCGGTGGCCCGGATGCCGCCTGGCTGCCGTTCTCGAGGCTTGTCTTCATCGCCAACCCGGACGAGGAGATCGGGTCTCCGGTCAGTTCGCCCGTCATCCGCCGCCACGCCCAGGACAGCGACCTGACCTTGGTGCTGGAGTGCGCTCGCGCCAACGGCGACATCGTCAGCTCGCGCAAGGGGGTAGCCGACCTGCACATCGTCATCAGCGGTCGTGCCGCGCACGCTGGCGTCGAGCCGCACAAGGGACGATCGGCCGTGCTGGAGGCGGCCCATAAGATC
>JACCYW010000369.1 GCA_013696275.1 Chloroflexota bacterium
GGTCTGCGCGCCGCATCGCCAGCGGTCAAGCCGCCGCGCTGCCGGAAACGCCGGGAACGCCGGGAACGTCCGAGATGGACGACGAACGCCGCCGGCCGATCACCATCTGGTACTGAGGGCACGCGACCACCTCGCGAGTCCTGGACCCGGGCTGGGCGCGGCGCTAGCGGCACCGACGACGTATCGAACCGCCAAAGTAACAAAGGCCTTGTAGTACAAAGCCTTTGTAGTTACCCTACTCCCATGGCGCTGGCCCGACTCCTTGGACGTGATGCGGAGCTGGCCCAGCTGGACGCGGCGTGGCGGGCGACTCAGGAAGGTGAGCCGCAACTGGTGCTGCTGTGGGGTCGCCGCCGCGTGGGCAAGACCTTCCTCGCCTCCCACTTCATCAAGGGCAAGCGCTCGGTCTTCTTCGGAGCGACGCAGCAGGCGGAGCGGATCGAGCTTGGAAGGCTCGCGGAGGCTGTCCGCCGGGAGCTCGGGTCGGATGCAGTGGACCTCGCCGGTGGCGGCTTCGCGAGCTGGGAGGCTGCGCTGCGTTTCCTCGCTGCGCTCGCACGGGATGCGCCGCTCGCGGTGGTCATCGACGAGGTGCCGTATCTCGCCGAGTCGACCAAGGGCTTCGCGAGTGTCGTGCAGGCAGTCTGGGACCACCTGCGACCGCAGAGCCGGCTCATGATCATGCTGACGGGGTCGGCCGTCGGGATGATCGAGGACATGCTGGGTGCGGGTGGAGCGCTTCGCGGGCGACCGACACTAGCGCTGCGTCTCGACCCGTTCAGCGCGATCGATGGTCAGGTCTTCTTGCCCGACCTTGAGCCCACAGGCTATCTCGAGGCGTACGCGGCGTGCGGAGGCTATCCCCTGCATCTGCGGCGATGGGACGCCCGCGTCGGCACCGAAGGGAACCTGCGGCGGCTGGCCTGCACGCCCGGTGCGATCTTGTTCGAGGACGCTTTCGGCATCCTCCGCGAGGAGCTGCCCGACGTGGGCGGCTATCCGAGGATCCTGGCTGCCATCGGCCGTGGCCGCACACGACAGTCGGAGATCGCCGACGAGGCGGCCCAGCGGGTGGAGCATCCGCTGGACGTCCTCGTGCGCGCCGGTTTCGTGCGCCGTTCGGTGCCGCTCGGGGCGACGCGGCGGACCAGGCCGCTCTATGAGATCGACGACGCCTACTTGGCGTTCTGGTTCTCCGTTCTGTACTCGGACTTGGCGCAGATCAGCGCGGGCCAGGGCCACGCTGTCCTCCGCCGCAGACGCGGCCAGTGGCAGAAGCACCTCGGCTGGGTGTTCGAGGAGCTCGCTCGTGATCATGCTGTGCGTATGGTTGCCAAGGGCGTCCTACCGGATGACCTGCTGGTCGGACGCTGGTGGAGCACATCGGGGCCGGCTACCGAGATCGATGTACTTGGTCTCCGCGGCAGCCAGTCCGTCCTCCTGGGCGAAGCGCGTTGGCAGGCTGGTCCATTCGGTCGTCGAGACGCTGCCCGCCTGATGGCCAAGTGGTCGGCCGTCCCGAACCCGAGTTCGGAGGAACCGATGCTCGCCCTCTGGGCCCGCGGCGGCATCCAGCCCGAGATCATGACGAACCGGGTCCTGGGTTTCGATCTGGCCCAGATGCTGGACCGTGAGACGTGATGCAGAGGCTCGGGGGGCCGAGCTGGATGCGCGTCTCAAAGTGACGTTGCCAAGCCACTCCAGCACGGCCTCCTCGAGCACACTCTCGGCGAACGGAGACTTCAAGGCAGGATCGTCGCTCGTCCACACGCTCAAGTCGACTCCGTCTGCGCCTGACGCTGACCCACGGTTCGGTCGTGGTTCGCGACATCGAGCACCTTTGGAAGGCCCGATCTTCGAGCCGATCTTCGTAGAGGCCGAGCGAATGAGCGAAGCGCGTGTCGAGGTGGGCACGGTCGCCTGGCCCTGGGGCGCCGACCTGGATCCTGACGTCCTGATTGGGGAGGCCGGCCCCGGAGAAGGAGACGGAGCCTCCGCAGGAGGTGGTGCTGGCGCGCCCAAGCGCGCCCGCGCAGAGCGGCGTAGCCGTGGCAGCAACGAGTAGGGTCCGGGACCGACCAAGTACGGTAAACACGGCGGCGACCGGCGTTGACCGGCAGCCACCACGCGCCTACGCTGTCGTCGTGGCCGATCCTGCCCCTGCTGAAGTCGTTCGAGATCCGGAGATCCAGGGCGGGACCGCGGTGTTCAGCGGGACCCGCGTGCCCGTCGGTGTCATGCTCGATTACCTCAGGGACGGCCAGTCGGTCGATGACTTCCTCTCGCACTACCCAGGCGTGACACGGGAACAGGCGATCGCCGCACTCGAGGAGATGGATCGGCTTCTCAGTGTGGCGGCAGGGTGAGGGTGATCCTCGACGAGGACATCCCGCGCAGTCTCACGTCACTCTTCCGCGAAGGTGGCCACGATGCCATCCACATCGAGGATCTCTCGGATGGAAGGGCATCAAGAACGGCGAGCTGTTGGACCGCATCTCGGGCACCTACGACGTGCTCGTCACCGGCGACGCGAACATGGCACATCAGCAGGACCTGGCCCGTTTCGATGTGGCGATCGTCCAGCTGCAGCCTCGACTGAAGGTGATCGGACAACTCGTGCCGCTGATCCCTCAAGCGCTCCTGGCGCTATCGGACGCACCACGACATCGTTAGTCGCGGGGCGTCGCCCTGGCCGGCGCGCACCTACCGGCGGACGGCGCCCTTACTGCCCCGCCCAGTTACGGCGTCAACAGGTAGAAGCGGAGGAAGTCCAGCTCCGGTTCGTCGAGGCGCTCGACGCTGCGGAAGCCCGCTTCCGACCCGAGCCGCCGCATCGTGTCGGCGCGCATGACCGTCCCCGTGGCCGCCGTCGGCCGTACGGTCATCGCTGCAGGGAGGCAGGTGAAGATGCTGAACCCGTAGTACATCCGGTCCATCTCATGGGCCGGCGCGGTGAAGGTGTCGGCGGTCTTCTCGTCGGCGATCAGGACGACGCCCCCCGGTCTGAGCATCCGGCGGACGGACGACAGCACGTCGACCGGCCGTTCGCCGGCCCTACGAACCGTGACGGGCAACGCGAAAGCTACTGGCGCTTCTACCCGAGATCCCCGACCCTGCTGTGGGGCCAGGCGGTGAGCGACGAAGTCGCGATATTTCGAGGCATCGCGTGCCGCGAGAACGAGCCACGACAGCCCGATCCGGCGCCGACACCCGGCCCGTCCGTGATCGACTGGGATCTGTTGCGGGACGCCGCCGGCCGCCTGGCCGCTGAGTTGACACAGCAGCGGGCGATGGCACAGCTGGTCGCCGGGGCCTCGGAGCGCTCGCGCCTCTTGCGGAATGAGCTGTGGGCTGGCCTGGCCGGTCTTTCGGTGGATGGCACAGACGAGCTGTTGGAGCGGCTGCTGCAAGTCCGCGTGGAGGACTAC
>JACCYW010000374.1 GCA_013696275.1 Chloroflexota bacterium
GACCGACCAGCACCCGTTCGATGACTAACCGCGCGCCAGCAGGACCGAAGACGCCGGCCACCATGGCGTCGTGGATGGCGGCCCGTGCTTCCGTGGCGGTGCCGCAGATGGAGACACCCTTCCCGGCCGCGAGTCCGTCCGCCTTGACCACGACCGGAGGCCCGATGGTGTGCACGAAGTCGATGGCCTCCGCCGGCTGATCGAACGAGGCACCGTCGGCCATCGGGACACCGGCTGCATCGGCCAGTTGGCGACAGAAGCTCTTGCTGCCCTCCAGCCGCGCGGCCTCGGCAGAAGGGCCGAAGACGGCCATCCCGGATCGTGCCATGAGGTCGGCGAGACCCTCCGTCAGCGGCTCTTCAGGGCCGATGACGACGAGATCGCTGCCCGACTCGAGCGCCAGTCGCAGCAACCCCTGATGATCGGTCGCGGCCACGTCGTCGTGCACGGAAGCCACGTCGACCATGCCGGCGTTGCCAGGCGCGGCGATGACGGCCTCGACGCCCGGCTCACGGGCCAGTGTCCAGGCCAGGGCGTGCTCCCTGCCGCCCGAACCGACCACCAGTACGCGCTGCGGTCCGGCGACGGAGGTCACGCCGCGCTCTGTTCGGTCAATGCGCGCACGGCCAGTGCCCCGTCACCCAAAGGGTCGCGAACGATCGTCCGTGTCCGCTCCGCGCCTACGCTGAGCAGGCTGATAGGGACGCCCGCCATGTCCTCGATGGCGCGTACGTAGTCGACCGCTGCGGGCGGCAGGTCGCTCATGCGCCGGACGGCACCCAGGTCCTCCGTCCAGCCGGCCATGGTCCGGTAGACCGGTTCGGCGCGCTGGAGTTCGTCCGCGCTGAGTGGCCAGTGGCGGTCCCGACCATCGACCCGGTAGCCCGTGCACAGGCGCAGCTCGGGCAACCCGGACAGGACATCCAGCTTGTTGAGCATGATGCTGCTGGCACTGTTGACGGCGACCGCAGATCGAAGGGGCACCGCATCGAACCACCCGCAGCGCCGACGACGCCCGGTGGTCGTACCGAACTCGCTTCCCCGCTCGACCAGATGTCGGCCCGTCTGGTCATCCAGCTCGGTCGGGAAGGGGCCGGAGCCGACACGAGTCGAGTATGCCTTCATGACTCCGATGACCCGGTCGATCTGCCTCGGCCCGACGCCGCCGCCGGTGCAGGCTCCGCCGGCCACCGCATTGCTGCTCGTGACGAAGGGGTACGTCCCATGGTCGAGATCGAGCAGCGTCCCCTGCGCTCCTTCCAGGAGGACATGCTGCCCGCCCGCCAGAGCGTCCTGCACCAGTCCCGTCGTATCGGTGATGTGGGGCGCCAGGCGCTCGCCGCAGGCGGCGGCGTCGGCATGCACGGCGTCAAGGTCGAGGACCGGCAGCCCGAACGCCTCGTGCAGCATCGCGTTGCGTCCCGGCAGGATCCGCGCAAGCTTGTGGCGCAGTCCTTGACGGTCCAGCAGATCACCGACGCGGATCCCCGTCCGCCACGCTCGGTCGGCGTAGGCCGGTCCGATGCCTCTGCGGGTGGTGCCCAGTCCCTCCGCATCCAGGCGAGCTTCCGTGGCCTGATCCTGAGCGATGTGGTACGGCATGATGACGTGGGCCGCATGGCTGACGCGCAGTCGAGAAGTGTCGATGCCTCGTTCCTGGAGCGCCGACATCTCGTCCAGCAAGGTCTTAGGGTTGACCACCACGCCGCAGCCGAGGACAGGGGTGATGTGCGGATGGAGTATGCCGCTCGGTATCAGGTGGAGCTTGAAGACCTCACCACCGAGGACCACGGTGTGGCCGGCATTGTCGCCGCCCTGGTAACGGACGACCAGGTCGACCGAGTCGGACAGCAGGTCCGTGGTCTTGCCCTTGCCCTCATCGCCCCACTGGAGGCCGACGACCACGGTGGCCGGCATCAGCTACGGCTCCACCCTGCGGACAGCGGGCGCACGACCCGTGGGCCTGGTAAGTGGCCATGATAGCAGCGGCATTCCCTGGCCTCGGGATCGTTCGGTCGCTGTGAGGAATCACCCGATCCGGACGGTGGAGACTTATCGGCCGGGAGACGACCCTTGCCATCAAGTCTCAGGAGGTACACCAATGGAGCTCGATCGACACGACGACCAGCAGCCGAGTGACGAACGGCTGGAGGCACTGCCCGATCACGAGGACGACGCCGCCCGGGGTGTCGACGACAGCATCGGCGCAGGAGTGATGTCAACCGGCGGGACCGCCGACTCAAGCCGTGACGCTTCCGGGCAGCCCGTCCCGGAGGAAGACGGCCAGGAGGATCAGACGGGAGCGGCTGGGATGCCCCCGGGGCCTGCTACTCGGACCTGAGGGCCGCGCACACGACGGACTGCCTGGACCTGGGACGCGCGGCAGCGCGCGCCCGGGGGCACGCATGGCAGCGCGCGCACCTCATGCGGGCGTGATCATCGGCGGACCTTGTATCCGTTCGTCGACCACGCGGTCGCCGGCCGTGGCGCTGTACGCGTTGCCCGTGATGGCGGACAGGAAGTCCGCGCAGCCCAGGCGGTAGACCTGGACCTCCGAAGCGGCCCGCACGGTGGCCGTTCGCGGCACGCCTCGGAGCAGTGCTATCTCTCCGAACGACTCGCCCGGGCCCATCATCCGCAGCCTGCGTCCGGCCTGGGTGACCTCCACCTGTCCTTCTACGATGAGGAAGAACGCGTCGCCATCCTCGCCTTCCCGTACGATCTGCTCCGAGCCGTTGAACCTGACTGGGACAAGGGCGCCGGCCAGTCGTTCTGTGACGGCCAGTGAGAGCGGCGCGAACATGGGCACTCCGCGCAGCAGCCGCGCCTGCGACACGGGCACGATGAGCTGGTCGTCCAGTCGGGATAGCGGGCGCCACAGGACGACCGCCAGGACGGGCAGGACGGCACCGGTGACGATGAGTGCGGCGTGCAACCCAAGCTGCCCGACCAGCACGGCCCCCACGATGCCACCGATGGCGACCCCGGCGCCCACGAGTCCCTCCAGGACGCCCAGCACGCCGGCCCGTACCGTGTCAGGGACGGTGCCCTGGAGCAGAGTGTAGCCGGCTATGTCGAGCACGGCGTTGGCGGACCCGAGCACGACCAGCAGGGCCACGGCGATGGCTGGATGTGGCAGCAGCCCGATGAATACGATGGGCACTCCCCACCCGACCAATCCCAGGATGAAGAACGGCGAGAGCCGGCTCCGGGCAGCCAACCCGATGGCCGAGGCAGACCCGATCAGGATCCCTCCGCCTATCGCCGCATTCAGTACGCCGACGCCTGGTTCACCGAGCGCCGGGGTGGATACAGCGAGCACCACCAAGAGCACCGTGAG
>JACCYW010000379.1 GCA_013696275.1 Chloroflexota bacterium
CCGGTCAGCGCGGCCAGCATCTCGACGATCTCATCGCGTTCGGCGAAGCCATACAGGATCGGCGTCAAGCCACCCAGGTCGAGCGCCAGCCAACCCACGAAGAGCGCATGGCTGGCGATCCGGTTGAGCTCCCAGCAGAGCACCCGGATGTAGTCCGCCCGGCGCGGCACCTCCAGATCGAGCAGCTTCTCGGCCGCCAGCACCGGCATCGCCTCGGAGAACATCGAGGCGATGTATTCGAGCGGATCGCAGTTGCTTATCGCGTGGTGCCAATCGCCGTTCTCACAGATCTTCTCGACCCCGCGATGAAGGTAGCCAAGGACCGGATCCAGGTCGACCACTCGCTCGCCGTCGATGCGCAGAACGACGCGCAGGACGCCATGGGTGGAGGGATGCTGCGGCCCCAGGTTGATGAGCATCTCGCCGTCACGCAGTGCGTAGAACTCGGCCTCACGCTCGGTGCGCGCCGGGTAGGGCGGGATGGCGTCGTAGATGGTGGCCGGCGTCTCGACCATGATGGTCGGGTCGTCGAGCGAGCGGATGGTCGTCGGCTCGGCGCTCATGTGGGCGCTCGCTGGCTGGCATCAGCCGTGTCCGGCGTGGAAGCGGCCAGCGCGTCGGTCGTCATCGGCAGCGCATCGGTCGGGCCAGCGCCGGTGCCCTGTCGCAGCGCCGGCTGGGCGCCGGACTCGGCCGGCATGAACGTCTGCTCCATGTGGCGCACGCCCTGGCCGGGCGAGCGCGCCGCGTCATCGGCCAGGAGGAAGTCCTTGCGCAGCGGGAAGGACTGGTAGTCGGGCGGCATGTAGATGCGGCGTAGATCGCGGTTGCCCTCGAAGATGATGCCGAACATGTCGTACGCCTCGCGTTCGGCCCATTCCGCACCGTTCCACAGGAATGTGACGGACGGGATGCGCGGGTCCTCCCGGGGCAGTCCCTCGGCGATGACGCGCAGCCAATCCGGCGTGGTATCGGACCACAGGTGGTAGACGACCTGCATCGTCGTGCCCGTATCCACGCCGGCGAGGTCGGACAGGATCAGGAAGCGGAGATCGGGGTCATCGTGAAGGGTGGTCATCAATGCGGCCACGTCGGCCACGGTCACACGCAGCTCCGTGGTGTCCGCGCGGGCGGTGATGGGCGCGGCAAGCAGGGGACCGACGCGTTCCTCCAGCCGGCGCCTCAGGCGGGTGTCCGTGGCGATCGCCTCCGGTCGTGGGCGTCAGATGCCGGCCGGGACGGTGGGGCCGACCGCGCGCTGCGACCAATGCCCACGCCGTTCACGGATGAGCTGTTGCAGCTTCATCATCCCGTAGATGAGGCCCTCCGGGCGTGGTGGGCAGCCGGGCACGTAGATGTCGACCGGCAGCACCCGGTCGATGCCCTCGACCGTCGCGTACGAGCGCTTGTACCGACCGCCCGAGCAGGTGCAGTCACCCATGGCCACGCACCACTTGGGCTCGGGCATCTGCTCCCACAGCCGGACCAGCGGTCCGGCCATCTTGGTCGTGAGCGTGCCCGCGACGATGAGCACGTCGGCCTGGCGCGGACTGGCCCGGAAGGGGAACATGCCGAAGCGGTCCATGTCGTTCCGACTCGTGGCCGCTGACATCATCTCCATGGCGCAGCAGGCGAGCCCCGAGAGCAGCGGCCACAGGCTGTTCAGGCGGATCAGGTCGAGCACGTAGTCCGCTTTGGTGGGGATGATGTCGAGCGCACCCCAGCGACCCGTGTCCGCCTTGTATTCGGCCGTCTCCAGCTCGCGCAGATGGTTGACAGTGGGCGGCTGGCCACCGTGATAGGCGACCGGGTCGGCCGACTGCCAGGCAGTGTTGGCGACGATGATGGGCTCCACCACCGTCCCCTCGGACGTGGTGGTGAGAGCCATCGTCGGCTTTGGCCGGGCGGTCATTTCCAGGTCAGGACGCCCTTGCGCCAGGCGTAACCGAGGCCCAACAGGAGGATGCCCACGAAGATGACCATGCTGATGAAACCGCCCAGCAGGACATCTCCGAAGACGAGCGCCCAGAGGTAGATGAACACCACCTCGATGTCGAACGCGACGAACAGCAGCGCGTAGATGTAGAAGGAAAGGCCGAAGCGTCCCCAGGTGTCACCGTAGGTATCGATGCCCGACTCATAGGGCAGACCCTTGTGCCGATCGCCTCTGCTGCGGTGGCTGATGAGCCACGACGCGCCGATGGTGAGGAACACGAACGTGAAGCCGGCGAAGGCGAAGCCGAGCACGTACCACAGTCCTGTCGTCACCAGATCGTTCTCCTGCGGGCAGTTGCCGCGCAGCTTGGGGGAAGGTACAAGACCTCGCTGCGCGCCACGCCCATTCTACCTCGCGACCGGTCCCGGCCCACCTCCCCGTGATGATGCGCTATGTGCTATGAGATGGTAGCAGGAAGCGATCGGATGCGGCTGGGATCACTGGCGAATCTCCGGTCCTTGTTGGGCGATCCTCTGGCCTTAGTCGGCGATCTTCCGGAATGACTGGACGGCTAGCGCGTCCGGCGGCTCCACCGCATCTCTTCCAGGCTCGATGGACCGCTGCCACCACCGGTCGGGAGCGCCATCTCAGCTCCTATCGGAGATAGTCGCCCAGATCCGTGGCTGGGAGACCTTGGCGACGGGCTCCATCGCCTCGCCGCGTCCGGTCATTCCGGAAACGTGCCCGGTAGTGTCCTCGGTCACCCTCCACTCGGCCGCCGCAACAAGAGCGGGATGCCCGGTCCGATGAGGGTGTGGGCGCCCAGCAGGATCGGGATCGTCGCGGCGGCCGCAGCGCGGGTCA
>JACCYW010000387.1 GCA_013696275.1 Chloroflexota bacterium
AGCAGAGGATCCTTCACCGAGCGGTCGATGGCGTCGACTCGGAATCCGTCCGCACCGCGCTCCAGCCAGAACCGCAGCACCTCCGCCATCCGCTCGTGGACGGCCGGTCGCGTCCAGTCCAGGTCAGGCTGCTCCGGATAGAAGGAATGGAAGAAATACTGACCGGAGGTCTCATCCCATTGCCAGGCCGAGCCGCCGAAACAGGAGGTCCAGCCGTTGGGTGGGCCGCCGTCGGGTGCCGCGTCCGACCAGATGTACAGATCGCGGTGGGGATCGCTGCGCGATGAGCGTGCGCTGCGGAACCAGGGATGCTCGATGGAGGTATGCCCTGGGACCAGATCGAGCAGGACGCGCAGCCCGCGATCGTGAGCCGACGCGATCAGCCGGTCGAAGGCGGCCAGGTCGCCGTAGAGCGGATCGATGCCGGTGTAGTCGGACACGTCATAGCCGAAGTCGGCCCCCGGCGAGGGATAGAACGGTGAGATCCAGATGCCGTCGACGGCCAGCGAGTCGGTGCCCCCGCGAAGGTGATCGAGGTGCTCGGTGATGCCGTCGAGGTCGCCCACACCGTCGCCGTTCGAGTCAGCGAAGGAGCGCGGATAGATCTGATACAGCACGCCCGAACGCCACCAGCTCATGTGGCCGGCACCGCTCGGCGCCAGCCGGTCGCGGCCAGGGCCTCCGCATCCGGCGGCAGGCAGCAGAGCACGGCCAGTGACCCCTCCGCCACGAGCCTGGTCGAATCGGAGACGCCAGCTGGCACCGCGAAGGCGTCTCCAGCAGTCACCCGGAGACTGCCGCCGGGCGCCACCACCTCGCCCTCGCCATCGAGCACGATACCGACCACCAAAGTGTCCGACCAGGGCAGGACGCCAGACCCGCCCGCCACGCTCAGCCGCTCCGCTCGCACGTAAGCCTCCGTAGCGCTACCGAGCAGTCGGTACCTTTGCATCGGAGGTTCGCTTTCGGCCGACGTCGGCTGCTGGCGCAGCGCAGCCACCTCTTCGTCGCTCCAACCACGGCCATCGAACGCGTCGACCATGACGTTCCAACCCATCCCCAGATGGGCATCCCGGGCAGCCATGGCGAAGTCGGCGGTCTCCGCGACGATGGAGAAGTCGGCCGGTTCGCCCAGCTCCACCAGCAGCACGCCCGCGCCGATGGCATGGGGCAGTCCGGCCGGGATGAACCAGGCGTCTCCGCTGGCGACTGGACGCTGGTGCATCGACTCGAGCAGAGCATCGGCGGCCCCGTCGGCGACCGACCGCTGCAGCTCGGCGCGCTCGACCGTCTGGCGGAAGCCAAGGAAGATGCTGGGCGGCGGTGCCCCCCGGACCTGCCTCGTCCCGAGCACCAGCCAGGCCTTGGTGCCGCCGAATCGGCTGCCGAGGAAGCGCTCGGCGAACCCTCGACTGGGATGGCAGTGCACGGGTGTCCGTTCAGCTGCGTCGACCAGCCTCACCAGAAGGCCGGTCGTCGGTCCGGCGACGCGCATCAGATCGCTCCCAACGAGCCGCGCGAACTGGCGGCGCTGGACGATCTCCCGGAGCGTGACATCACGGCCGTCGTCGCGGACGACGGTCAGACCCTCATCCGTGAGCGGCTTGCCGACGGCCGACCACGCCCGGACCGTGGAGGCCAGCCATTCCTCAGGGCGATGGCCGTCGACTCCATGGGTGGTCGGTTCGACAAGGGCCGCCGTGCCGCCCGATCGAAAGGACTCCAGTAGTGCCCCGCCACGATAGGGACGGGTGACGCGATCGGGCGGCAGCGGGATGGGAGCGCTGATGGCGGACATCGCAGGGGCCTTGATCGTCACCGCTTCGAGTCTACGGGATCGGTCGCCAGGACCGCGCTCCCGGCTTCTCGCAAGCGGCCCGCTACGAACTCTCCGAATGCCTCGTCCGACACGCGGAACCGGCGGCGGCGGAGCAGTCCCAGCCGTCGCGCGGTGTCGCGCTTGCCCGTCTGGGCACCGGGCATCGCCAGAGCGTCGCCGGCCAGCGCGACCCAGGCGGCCAGCTTGGCGACCCACGGCCTGATGTCGCGCTGGAGTGACCCGTTGGTCATCGCTCCCGAGAGCCGGGCGACGACGCCCCGGAGAGCGTCCAGCTCGGGCTCCACGTCAGCGCGTGGCCGAGGCTCCGTCAGCCACTCGGGCGCCGGTTCCTGGTGCAGAGGCGACCGAGAGGCCAGCCGCGCCAGGACAGCGAGCGCGTCGGCATCCGCCCCTGAACCCGTGACCTCCACGAGCGCTCTCTGCCATGCGGCCTCTGGGTCGTAGCCGGCAGGGTCGGACCAGTAGGCGGCCAGTGTGTGCAGGGCCACCTTGGAGGACTCCGCCTCCAGCGCTGGGTTGGCCACCACTCCGCGCACAGATGACGGGAGGTCAGCCGAGCGACCCTGGAGCGGACGTAGGTGCGGGTCCCAGCGCATCCCACCGTCGTTGACCGGGTAGTTGTCCCAGATG
>JACCYW010000390.1 GCA_013696275.1 Chloroflexota bacterium
GTCCAGGACAGCGCCGCGCACCTCGCGCCGGTGCGCCTCGATGGTCTTGTTCCACAACCTCGGCATGGCTTCAGTCTACGCGACGACGCTGATAGGACACTCCGTTTGCACAGCGTCACAATGTATCGTACACTTCCGACCGACACGTTCAAAGGAGGACACTCACTTGGCCGATCCCCGTCCCTCTCCCGCCCCTGGCGACACGGGCTTGCCACGCTGGGTGAAGGCGTTCGGGATCATCGCCGTGGTCGGCGCACTGCTGGTCATCGGCCTGATGATCGTCGGCGGCGGTAGCCACGGCCCTGATCGCCACGCTCCCCCAGCCGGCGCTGGTGGCTCCGCTGCGTCCTCCACCCGACCCGAGGACACCGGCGGCGTCGGCGGGCCGGCCGATGCGAGCGAGGCGACCCGCACGGTGGAGGTCAGCGCTTTGGACACGATGACCTTCGAGCCGGCCCGGATCGAGGTGACGGCGGGAGAGACGATCACCTTCGTGGTGACCAACAACGGCCAAGCCGTCCACGAGTTCACCCTTGGGGACGCCGCGATGCAGCAGGAACACGCCGCCCAGATGGAGCACATGCCTGACGGGGTGGCGCACGACCAACCCAACAGCATCACGCTGCAGCCGGGAGAGACCGGTCTGTTGACCTGGCGGTTCGGAGACACCGGCACGCTCGAGTACGCCTGCCACGAACCGGGCCACTACCAGGCAGGGATGCACGGCCAGGTCACCGTCACGTGACGCGGGTCCCGACCGAGGCGCAGCAGCCATGACCATGCCACCCGGACTACGAAAGGTGGCGCTCTCCACGCATATAGCCCTCTCGGTCGGCTGGGTCGGGGCGGTCGCTGCCTACATCGCCCTCGACGTTGCCGCTGCGACCAGTCAAGTCGCTCAGACATCGCGTGCCGCCTATCTCGGGATGGAGTCGATCGCCGTGTCCGTCATCGTCCCGCTGGCCCTGGCCTCGCTGCTCACAGGTGTCGTCATGTCAGTGACGACCAAGTGGGGCCTCTTCCGGCACTGGTGGGTCCTGATCTCACTACTGCTGACCACATTCGCCACCGTCGTGTTGCTGGCGGAAACGCGCACGATCAGCGCCCTTGCCGCCACCGCAGCGGATCCGACTGTGTCCCGTGACGATCTGCGCGCGCTGGGAAACACGCTGGTCCACTCCATCGGCGGCTCGGTGGTCTTGCTGACCATCCTGGTGCTCAACGTACACAAGCCGCGGGGGCTGACCCCCTACGGAAGGCGCAAGCAGCAGGAGGAGAGTAGCAAGCAGCAAGAGGCGCGTAGAGTGCTCGAGCCGTAGACGCAGCGGCCTGCCACGATGCAGCCCCCGGCCGGGTCTCGTGAGTCGCTTCCTGAGGGGTACGTCGGGCGCTGTGTTGGGGCTGCGATCCGCCAAACGGCCCACTGTGCTCCAGGACCTTGGCTGGCGCACGCGGGCCGCACGAAGGGGGCCCGGGGAGACACGCGGCGGGTCGAGGATGAAACCCTGTCGGCGTCCCGGTCGTCTCGGGGATGATGAGAGCCACGCATGCCAGCCGTTGACGACCCTAGCCGCCTTCAAGATCTATTCGAGGCGCATCACGGTCGGGTGCTTGCGTATGCGCTGCGCAGGACGGCGATAGAAGCCGACGCCGAAGACGCCGCTGCGGAGACCTTCAGCGTCGCGTGGCGGCGCATCGCCGACGCGCCGACCGACGCTCTTCCCTGGTTGTACGCGATCGCGCGCCGTGTCCTCGCCAACCAGCGCAGGTCGGGGCTGCGTCGAATGGCGCTGCGGGTCCGCCTCGCGCGCGCGGAGCCCCAGGTGCGTCAGCAGCTCGGAGACCGACCGGGTGCAGCGATGGCCGCGCTCGCCAGTCTGCACCCAGACGACCAAGAGCTCTTGCGACTTGTGGCCTGGGAAGAACTGAGCCATGCCCAGGTCGCCGAAAGCCTTGGCGTCTCGGTGAATGCCGTCGCCATCCGGGTCCATCGCGCGCGGAAGCGTCTGAGGGATGCACTCGCGGCTGCAGACCGCCTGAAAGGATCCGACGGTGTCCGGACATCAAGGCAAGAGCAGGGCAAGCCACGCGACGGCACACGACAGGAGAAAGCGCGATGAGTGAGCCGATCGGAGACGACCCGCTCGAACGACTCCGGCGCGCCAACCCCGTCGACCCGGAAGGCCTACCCGCCGCGAGTCTCGCCCGCGTGCGCGCGAGGTTCCAGGAGGAGTCGATGATCCATGCCGACACTCGCTCCAGGCCGGCGTCGGGCCGCGCGCGGCTCGCCTTCGCCACCTTCGGCAGCGCGGTACTGGC
>JACCYW010000403.1 GCA_013696275.1 Chloroflexota bacterium
TCGGTCCACCCAGCAACTCGTCCAGGTAGCTCTTGATCTCAGGCACGGCATACAGCTTGGTCTGGAAATAGTCGCTCACGGCAGACAGTGCGGCGTCGCGTACGCCGCCGATGTCGGCCCCCAGCCGTTCACCGCTGCCGCGCGCCCGGACGCCGTCACGCAGCCGCAGCAGGTGCTCCACGATGGTCACCTCTGACGGTCCCTCCAAGGCGGAGATGGTCGCCATGATCAGCTTGTCGGTCTGTGCGATGAGCGTCTCCGAGTCGAAGGTCGACTGCTCCGAGGTCGCCTCGTCCAGCGTGTCGACCAGCGCTGCCACCTGGTACAAGGCGGTCGCCGGCTCGTCGAACAGCTCGCGCAGGTAGGCCGCCTCGGCATATCGCCCGGTCAGCCGGAAGACGTTATACATGCGCCGCGCTGCCTTGCCGTAGTTGCCCTTCTTGCCGGCGTACTTGCGGACCTCTTCTTCAAGCGTCGTCACATAGTCGTCGACCGCATCGGCCGACATGTGCTTCACCAGTCGCGAGAAGAGCGGGATCGACTCGGACTCCAGGTAGACTTCCTGGAAGTACGACTCCAGGTGCCCGTCCATCGGCACCACGCTTCCATCTGGCTTCTCCCAGGTCGTGTCGAGCACGTTGCTGGCATTGGCCAGCTGGCCGCGCGAGGGGTCCGATATCACCCAGTCGAGTTTCACCCAGCCGGGCTCGCGCGATGCTTCCTGCCAGGTGACGGTCCGGGCGGTGCCGTCGGCCATGGCCAACTCTCGCTGGCCGGCCCGGATCTCGTCGGCTGTCCACGAGATGGCCCAGCCTGCCTCACGGACCTTGCCCTGGTGATGGGCAGGTGCCGGGAAGACACCGAACTTGACCTCCCACAGTCGGAACGTCGGCCCGCTCGCGCTGGACAGCGCCTTATCCCTGACCACCTCGGCGAGGATGGCGCAGCACTCCTCTCGGCTGGCTGCCTTGATATGGACCCGCTCGAAGAAGTCGCAGTCGCCGGGAAAGCGCTGGACCTTGCTCTGTGCGGCCGATCCCGAAAGTGCCAAAGCCGTCTCCACACCGGGTCGATCCTCGAAGCCGACCACCCTGGCCATCTCTCTGATGCGGGCCAGGTCGTGCGGCTTCCAATCCAGCATCGACACCTTGTGGCCGAAGACGCCCGACTCGCTGTCCACCACCACGTCGCCGCCGGTCGCCTCCGCGGCCATGGCGGTGATCCACTCGGCCGCCTCGGCCTCGTCCAACTCGACACCCATCCGGGCCGCCGACTCCTTCACCCGTCCGATTGCGTCGGCGGTCGGACCCGTCTGGTCGACCGAACCCTGGCTAGTCATCCATCTGGGCCCGCTGGAGTCGGCCTGAGTAGTCGACATAGATGGCCTTCCACTCGGTGAACGTGTCGAGCGCCGCGTGACCCGCCTCGCGGTGGCCGTTGCCGGTCCCCTTCCAGCCGCCGAAGGGCAGATGGGTCTCCGCGCCGATGGTGCCGGCGTTGACGTAGACGATGCCGCTCTCGAAGTCACGCATCGCCCGGAAGGCGGTGTTGGTGTCACGCGTATAGATGGCCGACGCGAGTCCGTAGCGAGTCTGGTTCAGAGCCACCACGGCCTCCTCATACGACGCGACGCGGATGACCGACAGGAGCGGGCCGAATATCTCTTCCTGAGCCAGGCGGTGCATGGGCGCCACGCCATCCACGATGGTCGGTCGGAAGAAGTGGCCGTTCTCCAGGCCGGCGCCGTCGGCGGCCGAACCGCCACATACGACGCGGGCATCCGTGGACGCGAGCCGCGCGTAGCCCGAGACCCGCTCAAGAGCGTTGCCATCGACCAGCGGACCCATCTCCGTGGTCGGATCGAGGCCCGAACCCAGCCGCAGGCTGGTCGCCCGCTCGACGAGCTTGCTCACCAGTTCGTCAGCGACACTAGCCTCAACGATGAGGCGCGAACAGGCCGTGCAACGCTGACCGGTCGTGCCGAAGGCGGACCAGATGATGCCGTCGACGGCTAGCTCAAGGTCGGCGTCGCGCATGACCACGATGCCGTTCTTGCCGCCAAGCTCGAGCGAGAGTCGCTTGAGGCGGCGTGCTGCCACGATTGCTATGCGCCGGCCGGTCTCGTTAGAGCCGGTGAAGCTGATGACCGGAACGTCCGGGCTCTCCACGATGGCCATCCCGACGTCCGCCCCGGAGCCGGTCACCAGGTTCACCGTTCCGGGCGGGAATCCAGCTTCCACCATCAGCTCGGCCAGTAGCACCGCGCAGTGGGGCGTTTCCGAGGCGGGCTTCCAGACGACCGTGTTGCCGGTCACCAGGGCGGGCATCATCTTCCAGCACGGGATGGCGATGGGAAAGTTCCAGGGCGTGATGATGCCGGTCACACCGATCGGCTGGCGGATGCTCATGGCCCACTTGTCGGGCAGCTCGGATGGCACCGTGTCACCGACCATCCGGCGGCCCTCGCCGGCCATCAGGTAACTGATGTCGATGGCTTCCTGGACATCTCCGCGGGCCTCCGCCAGGACCTTGCCCATCTCCGATGTCATCGCCCGCGCGAGCCGATCCTTGTGCTCGGCAAGGAGCGCCCCGAAGCGGAACATGATCTCGCCGCGCTTGGGGGCGGGCGTGGCACGCCAGGC
>JACCYW010000404.1 GCA_013696275.1 Chloroflexota bacterium
GCTGGCCGCGCTGGCTTCGGCCGAGGACCAGATCCTCAACGACGCCGACTACTGGGGCTGGGATGAGGAGGAGCCGCTTGTCGTCGGTTGCCGGGAGGGCGGCACGTGGCGCTACGAGGCGACCGACCGGGGCTACGACCTGGGACTGGATGGCTGCGCCTTCGCGGCTGGCATGCCATTGACAGGTCAGGCGTTCAGCGGTTTCGGGGGCCGCTTCAGCCTCGACGTACGGGTACCCGGCGGCCGCCTGCGCTACGCGCATTCCGGCGGTGAGCGCTCCGTGGTGGGCCGCATCGATGGACGGCCGGTGCGCATCTCGGAGCGTGACTAGGAGGACAGGAAAGGACCGACCGCCGGTCCGGAACCTTCGGTGGGAAGGTGCCGAGAAGGGTCAGCGGTCGGTCCTGAGGATGTCTGGTCGGTCCCGAGGAGGAGGGAGTCGGGACCCACTCGACGTGTTCATGAAGCCGCACCGGCAGGCCTGCCGGTAACTACGCTATCGGCCCCGCAGAGGCCCTACTTTCGGGCTAGCCGGCCAGATGGAGCACCCGTCGGCTCAACTCGATGTGCAGCCACGAGCCGGTCAGCGGTAGCACGAACGGCGCGAGCGGGATACCCCGTGTCGGCGCGATGAGACGAGCCACGAGCGAAGCTCGGATCTCCGCTCGGTTCCTCAAGCGAAGGCCTTCGCCGGCGAAGGGTCCGTGGGCGACCCGTTCGAGCGCCGCGATGTCATCCCAGCGGGCGCGGACGAAGGTGCCCCATGCGTGGTACTCGAGCCCGCTTTCCAGGATCTCCAGCCGAGCCGAGGCTGCGCCGTGCACCAGGACCCTGACGATCACGGCAGCGATCGATACAGGCATCAGCGCGAGACCCATCCTCAAGGTGTCGCCATCGCCGCCCACCAGCAGCATCATCGCGCTCAGCCCGACACCGACGGCACCGACGACGCCGGCCATCAGGCGAGCGCCGCTACTGCGCGACGGGTCAAGGCGCACGACGCGCCGCTTTGACTGCTGTCGGGGGCCCACGGGGCGGTCGGTGCGAGCGGCGCCATCGTTCGTTTCCATGGCCGCAGGGTGGCGCGGGCGCGATGGCCGGTCGAGACACCCGTTCAACGACCGTTGCCCGGACCTCCGGGCTAGCGACGGTTCAGAGATCGGCGCTGAACGTATCGCAACTTTCCGGATCACCCTCGCGGTAACCGGTGCTGAACCACTGCTGACGCTGGTCGGACGAACCATGTGTCCAGGTCTCCGGGTTGACGTCTCCGCCGACCTCCATCTGGATCCTGTCGTCACCGACCGCTTCGGCCGCTGACAGCGCATCATTGACCTGACTTTCGCTGAGCGGTTCCAGGAACCGTGTATCGACGGCATTGGCCGCCCACACCCCGGCGTAGCAGTCGGCCTGGAGCTCGATGCGCACCGCGTCGCCCTCCGGACCAGCCTCGGCGCGACCGCGCAGTACGCCCAGCAGGTCCTGCACGTGATGCCCGTACTCGTGGCCGATCACGTAGCCCTGGGCGAACGGTCCGCCACTCGCTCCGAATTGGCTCTCCAGCTGCTTGAAGAAGTCGAGGTCGATGTAGATGAAGCCATCGGCCGGACAGTAGAAGGGGCCGGTGGCCGAGCTCGCCGCGCCGCAGCCGGTGGTGGTCTGGCCCGAGAAGAAGGTGGTCTGGGCGGGCTCATAGCGGCCACCCAGAGCGGTCGACCAGTAGGCCTGGATGCTGTTCACATAGCCCACGATGCGGCAGTCCGACTGGGTATTGGCGTCCTCTCCGGTCTGGCAGCGTTGGGCCAGGTCGGACGATGCCTCGGCCCCGCCGACCCCCTGACCGAGCAGGTCATCCAGGGCGCCCGCGCCGGCCGGTCCAGCTCCGCCCGTGCCGCCCCCCAGGAAGTAGACGACCAGGAGGGCGATGACGCCGATCGCGCCACCGCCCACGGCCACGCCACCGCCGCGGGACATCCCGCGCCGGTCGCGGACCTGTGATGGGTCGAGGCGTGCGCCTCTTCTGAATGTCATGGCGTGCAGGTTACAGGCAGGTACGCGAGGCAGGGTCGCAAGGCCCCGACTCGGGCGCCACCTGTCCTCGTGGAGCCTGGCTGGAACGCCGGGCGTTCCGATCGACGAAACAGGACGGTCACAGCCCGCTGTAGGAGTGCAGCCCTGAGAAGAACAGGTTCCCGAAGTAGGTGAAGAGCACCGCGCCGAAGCCGACGACCAGGATCAACGCACTCGGCCGGCCGGCCCAACCGCGCTGGTTCCGCGCATGGAGGTACACCGCGTAGATGAGCCATGTGACGAGAGCCGAGGTCTCCTTGGGGTCCCAACCCCAGTAGCGACCCCAGGCGATGGATGCCCACCACGAGCCCAGGATGATGAGGGTGGCGAAGATGGGGAACCCGATGATGACGGCCCGATAAGCCACCTCATCGAGCGTCTTGTGCGAGGGCAGCCAGCGGACGCGGTCGCTCGGACCCTGGATGAGATAGCCGACGGCTGCGGCGAAGGACGTCGCGAAGATGCCGTAGCTGATCATCGCCATCGCGACGTGGACGGTGAGCAGTGGCGCGTTGTCCAGAGCGGGCACCAGCGGCTCGATGTCGGAGGGCAGGGTGAGGGCGTACCCGACCAGGAACAGCGCCACGCCCAGGGCCAGGAAGCCGATGCTTCGGATGGCATAGCGCCGTCCCAGGATGTTGTGCCCGACGAGGATGCCGAAAGCGAACGCGATGGAGAACTCGTACATGTTGCCCCACGGCCCACGGCCCACGATGAGCGCCCGGATGACCATCGAGGCACCGATGAGTAGGAGCGACAGCCATGAGAAGGCACCGGCGATCTCGCCCACCTGCGTGCGCATGCCCGCGCGCAGGGTCCGTGATCGATCCCTCGGCGCGGCCGAGTAGCGCTCCGGGCCGGTGAGGGTGACGGTGGTCGAGGAACCTGACCCGCTTGTGCTGGCCGCCAGGCCGCCATAGCGCGACCCGACGGCGACCGATCCGGCCACCGCCAGATAGGTCGTGTGACCGACGTGGAGCAGAAAGGAGATGGCTAGGGTGATGACGCCGGCATAGAACAGGTAGAGCGAGACGTCGGCCGGTGTCATCAGCTGTGCCGGGGTCCCTGCGGGCTCTGGTTGGCGGCTTGCCTAAGCGACGGCCGCGCCGCCCTCGGGCGGGCTGCCTGAGCGCCGGATGGTCATCGCCGTCGTGGCCGCGCCCAGCACGTACTTCGTGCCGCATGCTCGACAGAGCTGCTGGCTGGCGGGCCGCGGGGCGTCATCGACAGGGCATCTCACGATCAGTTCACCACCATCCAGTTCGCAGCTGCGGGCACCCGGCGGATAGATGACCGCGTGTTCCTCGCAGAATGGGACATTGGGCGGGAACATCGGCCGCCCGTCGGCTCCGACCGGCGCCGACACCGGCTCCGCCGCCATGGACCTCACCCGGCCGCGGCGACGCCCGACCAGGTAGCGGACCCGCATCAGGGCCACCAGGCTCAGTATCGGGCCGACCACGCCGAGCACCAGGAGCAGCGGCAGCAAGACGATGAGGTCGTTCCAATCGGGAACGATGAGCGACTCGAGCAGCTGCAGGAAGGTAGTCCAGGGATCGGTGCTCACGGGCGGACGTCAGCTCTGACGGCGTCGCGCTGCTCGCGAACGGCCGAGTACCCGAGCCAGCACCGCGCCATAGATGAGGTGAGCCGCCACCATGACCGGAGGGCGGGCTGGTTCATCCCTGTCCGGGGCAGGCATGAGGCCAAGCGCCGGCACCCAGCCCAGGTAGGAGACGGTGTAGACGCCCGATCCATAGAGCATGCCGGTGAGCGTGAACGGCACCCGTCCGAGTGGCGCTCCTGGCCGGGCAAGCAGCTGTGCCGCGGCCGCATACACGGCCCCACCTGCGGCCCCGAAACCCAGATGGAGGGCAGCTGCGACCAGATCCTGCCGCTCACGACTCGGCGACCGATCGAGACCGCTGCGCACCATGAGCGATCGGGTGATCGCCTCCGGAGCGTGCTGGCGTACCAGACCGATGCGACGTGCGATGACCATCGGGAGACTCATCGCCACGCTGGCGACAGCTCCGGCGACGGCCCCTTTGACGAGGTAGCGGATAGCCATGTAGCCGCCATCATCGCATCCGCGTCGAGCGACGGCGCGGGTTGCCGATCTTGCGCGTCGCTCCCCGCCCCGGCCGCCAGGCCGGCCGCCCACTGCCGAGCGCCTGGTCCGGCTGGGTGGGACCGGCCGGCGCACGGCCACCACCTATCGACCCCCGCCTGGCACTTGACCCGTGGCCGCTGATCGATACCGGCCCATCGAGTCGTTCGATGAACCAGTCGAGGCGACGCGAGATACCGCCCGAGTGGCGAACGCGGTCGGCCAGGGCGCGATCATCGGTCACCACGACCGTCCGAGCACGCTCGAAGTACGGACGCTGACCGAGCAGTCCCAGGATGGCCGTATCGCCATCGAGCTTGCCTGAGTGATGGACCTCGACGCCGGGCGCAGCACGCTGCCGCATCGGCTGGCCCATGCCCGTGCCACCATCGAGCATCACGACCGACCGCGCGCCCGCCGGCAGGGCCGCCCGGAGCCGTGGGATCAGCCACGCCAAGCCTCCGTCGGTGCGGCCGCCCAGCACGCGATGCAGCAGGTTGTCGCCATCGACGATGAGCAGGCTGAAGTCGATGACCTCGCGAGTCATCGGCTGGCCGGCCGTACCATCAGGCGATGCTGCTCCTGGTCGATCTTGATGGTGTCGTCTACCGCGGCTCCGCTCCCGTGCCGGGCGTGCCAGCGCTGCTCGACCGCTGCGCCGCGCAGGGCGACACCATCGTCTACGTCACGAACAATTCGCGCTGGCATCGCGACGAGTATCTCGCGCGCCTTGACGCGATGGGCGTTCCCGTCCGCAGTGACCTCATCGTCACCGCTGCGCGCGCGACCGCGCTGGCTCTTGCAGCCGACGACGGCGAGCCTTCGACGGTCATGATCTCCGGCGGGCCGGGGCTCGCACGTGAGCTGAGAGACGTGGGGCTGCGAGTCGTTGCGCCGACGGCCAAGGGCCTGGCGGCGAGTCCCTCCGTCGTGGTGGTGGGTGTCGACTTCGCGCTCACGTACCGTCGCTTGAGCGTGGCTGCCGATGCGATACGTCAGGGTGCCCGCTTCATAGCTACCAACCGCGACCCGGTATATCCGGCCGCGGATGGGCTGTGGGCGGGCGCTGGATCGATGGTCGCGGCCATCGCGACCGCCTCCGGCAGGGAGCCCGACCTGGTTATCGGCAAACCGGAGCCGGGCCTCTTCCAGACCGCAGCCCTATCGGTCGGTTGGCCGCCCGAACGAGCCGTCGTGGTGGGCGATCAACTGGCCACCGACATCGTGGCCGCGCATAGGGTCGGGGCTCGGTCCGTGCTGATGCTGACCGGAGTGACCACGCGCGCTCAGGCCGACGCGGCGACCGCTGACCAGCGGCCAGACGCCATCGCCGCCGATGCGTCCGAGCTCGAGGCGGTCCTGGCGCGCTACCGGCCTGAGTCGACGCGTGCCTCGCGCTAGGACAGGCGCGGCGGCGGATGCAGCCGCTCGACGAGCAGTCGCTCGACCGGGAAGCGGTAGAAGTCGCGCGCCACACGCCAGCGCGCCAGCGCCGTGAGCGGTGCCGCCGCGCGACGGTGCCGGCCGAAGGCGTAGCGTTGGTAGAACTTGAAGCGCTCGACGCGATCGACCACGTCTGCCTCCACCCACGATCCGGCCGAGCCGACGTAGTCGAAGTCGGCCCATTCGGCGAGGGTCATCGGTAAACGGTAGCCGGCTGCTCCCAGCGAGTCGGCGATCTCGTTACCGGGATAGGGCTTGTAGAAGAAGATGGCGGCCTCGAAGTCCGGGCTCATCGCACGGAGCCGTTTGGCGACCTCGATGGTCGCGTCGAGCGAGTCGGCTGGCTCGTCCGGAAAACCGACGATGAAGTTCCAGATGGCACCGATACCGTGTGCCACCAGCTTCTCTGCCGTCTCGAACACCTGCCCGATGGTGATGTCCTTCTTGATGCGCTTGAGCATCTCGTCGGTGCCGGCCTCCACGCCGATCATCACCCGACGCAGGCCGGCCCGCGCACATAGGGCCAGCGTCTCGTCAGGCAGCCGATGTCCCTGGTCGGCGCGCATGGTGCCGGTCCAGGCCACGTCCAGGCCGGCCCGCCCGAAGGCGTCACAGATGCCCGCGACCCGGTCGGTGCGAGTGAAGAAGGTCTCGTCCTGAAAGGCCACCTCGTCGAATCGATAGCGCTCCCGGTGTCCCGCTATCTCGCGCGCCATGCGCTCGGGTGACAGCCCGAACCAGGCGCGGCGGTAGACATACGGATCGGCACAGAAGGCGCAGCGGAACCGGCAACCGACCGACGAGATGTAGTCGAACTGCCGCCTGGCCTTGCGCTCGAAGTAAGCCTCGACCGCGATCATCCCGTAGTCGAGCGGCGGAAAGGCCTCGACGTCCCGGGTCGGGCGGGGTGGATTCGTGACCACGGCACCATCGGCGGCACGGAATGTGACGCCAGCGACCGCCTCAAGATCGCGGCCGCCAGACAACCGCTCGACCAGCTCGGCGAAGGTCTCCTCGCCCTGTCCGGCGACGATCGCCCGGATAGCCGGCTCGTCGTGCAGTGTCTGCGTCGGGAAGAGCGACGGGTGCCAGCCGCCC
>JACCYW010000410.1 GCA_013696275.1 Chloroflexota bacterium
CCGCACATAGCGGTCTTCCCACACGAGGACCTGTTCGCGTCGACTTTCCGCGGTCCATTGACGACCAGCACGCAGGAGGGCTGCCGGGATGTCCGGTCCGCGCTCAGGCATCGGCCATAGAACGCGAGAACTGACCACGGAAGGGCCTTCCCGTTGATATTCCTCGACCGAGCGAGGCTGGAACGCTACTCCAGGAAGTCGGGCCAGAGGGACAGGTCCAGGTCGGGGACCATGGTCGATAGCTGGCGGACCTCCGGAGCGTAGAGTTCCACCAGCAGGGCTCGCCGCCTGGCGTCCAGGTCCAGCTTCTCGTGGCGAGTGACGTTCCGGGGACGGGTCAACTCTGCCTCCTCGAGCCGGTGATCCGGCAGGCCCAGGAAGCGGTACGTCCGGGCCAGCGCGGCGCCAGGATCCCGAACGCAGCGCTCGTACTGGAGGACCAGCACCTGCTCGCTCGGGAAGGCCGCCAGCAGCCATCGCAATTGCTGCGCGTAGAGGCCCTTGGCGAACGCGTCGCCCACCCAGCGCATCTCGTCGGCCACGTCACGAGATGCCTCCACTGTCCCGGCCGCCGCGCCAGTCCGATGCTCATCATGCGTGCGGCCCGACACGTAGCGAGCGATGGGATCGCGCAGGATGCAGATCAGGCGCGCGTCCGGCGCCGCCTCGCGAAGCATCTCGGGCACCCAGTGGCAGGCCATGTAGTTGGGCGTCTTCTCGCCCGCCATCGCGCCTGCCGGCCGCGGGAAGAAGCGATGGTAGAGGTCGATGTCCTCCCGACTCGGCCACCCATCCAGGTACCGATCGAAGAAGTGCAGCTCAGGGCGTTGGCCCTCGATGGCATGGACGGCCGGATGGGCCTCGATCAGCCGGAACCACCAAGTGGTGCCGGCCTTCTGAGCGCCCACGCCGACGAAGTCGGGCGGTCCGGTGCGCCAGCCCGGTGGGCAGTCGGGCGGCCTACCGATAGCCGCGTCGCGGTCGGTCGGGGGGACCCGTCGCTTCTCTTCGGATGGCCACAAGCGTGGCACTCGCACGCCCCTCCTTCCCTCCTGCTACGGCCCACACATCGAGGCGATGGTATCGTGGCCGCCCGCCTTGACGACCTAGCGGGCGCGACGTCCGGATCCGCACTGGGGTCGGACGATCGGAAACGCGGAGAGTCCTGACGCGATGGCGCACCGCATCCTCGTTCTTGGTGGCGATGGTTACCTTGGCTGGCCCACCGCGTTGGCATTCTCAGCGCGTGGCGATCGGGTGGCCATCCTGGACAACCTGGCGAAGCGCACGTGGGAAGCTGAACTGGACGTGGCGCCCCTGCTGCCCATCGGCAGCCTTGACGAGCGGTTGAGCGCCTGGCGGCACATCTCAGGCCGGGACATAGAACCCATCGTCGGCGACTTGACGGACTGCGACTTCGTGTACGACTCGCTCAGGACGTTCCGGCCGGACACCATCATCCACTACGGCGAGCAACCGTCTGCTCCGTACTCCATGATCGATGCCCGTCACGCCGCCTTCACCCAGGCCAACAACGTGATCGGCACACTCAATCTGCTGTTCGCCATGCGCGACGTCAGCCCCGAGAGCCACCTGGTCAAGTTGGGCACCATGGGCGAGTACGGCACGCCCGATGTCGATATCGAGGAAGGCTATCTGACCGTCCGTCACAACGGCCGCAGCCACACCTTCCTCTACCCCAAGACCCCCGGCTCGATGTATCACCTCTCGAAAGTGCACGATTCGCACAACATCCACTTCGCGACCCGCATCTGGGGACTGCGCGCGACCGACCTCAACCAGGGCGTCGTGTACGGCATCGAGACCGATCAGACGGCGCTCGATCCACGCCTCGCCACGAGCTTCCACTACGACGAGATATTCGGGACGGCCCTCAACCGCTTCTGTGTCCAGGCCGTGGCCGGGACGCCCATCACGGTCTACGGTCGGGGCGGCCAGACGCGCGGCTACCTCAACCTGCGTGACACGGTAGCCTGCGTCACGTTGGCCAGCGACACCCCGGCCGAACCGGGCGCACTGCGCATCTTCAACCAGTTCACCGAGACCTTCACCGTCCTGGAGCTGGCCGAACGGGTCTGTGATGCGGCCCTCCATCTGGGCATGCCAGCGCAGTTGGAACATCATCCCAACCCGCGGGTAGAGGCAGAGGAGCACTACTACAACCCACGCCATTCGGCTCTCCTGGAGCTGGGCTTGCAGCCGCACCTGCTGTCCGAGGAGCTCATCGATACGATGCTGGACCGCATCGTCGCGCATCGTGAACGGATCCGGCTGGCATCGTTGACGATGGACATACGGTGGGCGCCGGCCCGGGTGACCGATTGATCCGACGGCACACCGTCGCGTTGCGGGCACTCTTGATGGTGGCCGACCTGGCGACGGCGGTGGCCATCTTCGCGCTCGTGGCCGGCCTGCGGTTCGGTGGCGCCAGCTGGCAGGATGCCATCGCGCAAGCGACCGGCTTCGTATGGCTCGGGCCGGTCACCTATGCCGGCGCCTGGGTCCTCGTGCTGTGGCTACGCGGCCTCTATCGACTGCGCGCTCGATGGTCGTTGAGGCGTGAGGCGACCGACATAGTCAGCGCTGCGGTCATCCTCGCGGTTGCCACCTTCGCGTTCCTCTTCCTGGTCCGGCTGGGGGACGTCAGTCGCAGCTTTCTGCTGGTCCTCTTCCCGGTCCAGGCGGTGGTCACGCTGGCCTTCAGGGCGGCCTTGCGCAAGGCATTCGAAGCGGTCCGGCGGCGCGGTGGCAATCCCCGCTTCGTCCTGATCGTGGGCGACGGTCAGGCTGCCCAGGACTTCGCCGATCGGATCGAAGCTCACCCGACGCTCGGCCTGCGGGTGGCCGGGCACCTGGCCGAGGGTTCGGGCGCCGCGAGCGCTGTGACCCGCCCGGTGTTGGGCTCGGTGGAGGATCTGGAGAGCGTGCTGCATGGCAACGTGGTCGATGAGGTCGTCATCTGCCTGCCCGTCGGATCGTGGGGGCTGGTCGCACCGATCACCAGCGTGTGCGAAGCAGAGGGCCGCATCGTGCGCATCCCGATGGATGTGGTCGGCCTGCCCATGGAACGGGGCATCGTGGAGGACTTCGATGGCCGTCCGGTCGTCTCGTACGTCTACGGTACCGATCGCGCTCTGGCGCTCATGACCAAGCGCTTCCTGGACGTCATCCTGGCTGGTGCCGCGCTCATCGTCCTGTCGCCGCTGCTGGTCGTGGTGGCGGCCTCGATCGGCCTCACCGACGGCAGACCCATCCTCTTCCGGCAGACGCGGGTGGGTCTGCATGGCCGCACCTTCATGCTCTACAAGTTCCGGACCATGGTGCCCGACGCCGAGGCGCGCCTGGCCGACCTGCGCCATCTCAATGAGGTCCAGGGGGGAGCGTTCAAGATCACCAGGGACCCGCGCCTTTCGCGGACGGGCGGAGCCCTCCGCCGTAGCTCGCTCGACGAGGTGCCGCAACTGGTCAACGTGCTGCGCGGTGAGATGAGCCTGGTCGGGCCGCGACCGCCCTTGCCTGACGAGGTCGAAGGCTACGACCAATGGCACCGGCGCCGGCTCTCGATGAAGCCCGGGATGACCGGTCTGTGGCAGGTCAGAGGGCGCGGCGATCCGGTCTTCGACCGCTGGGTGCGCATCGACCTCGAATACATCGATCGCTGGTCGCTCTGGCTGGACCTAGTGATCCTGCTGCGCACCATCCCGGTGATGCTCAGTCAGCAGGGGCGTTGATCGGCGGTACGTCGGGCAGCGCCCAGTACCGACTCTGGGAGCCCCACAGCCGGCGCGACAGATCGGCCACCGCGTCAAGGTCCAGACGCAAGCCGTACAGGCCGTGGAACTCGTCGGGCGGGATCTGGCTGGCGTACAGTGAGGGGCCCAGGACGACCGACTTGACCCGCGCGCCTTCGCTCTGACGCGCCAGTTCCATGAGCTGGGGCAATCGATCGGACGGAAGATCCGTGCGGATGGTCTCCCTGGCAACGCCCAGGATGTCGGGCAGACGTGCCAGGACCGACGGGTCGTCCAGTTTCTGACGCAGGGCCAGGATGAGCTGCTGCTGCCGGCGGGCCCGTTCGAAGTCGTTGTTGCCGACGCCCTTTCGCGACCGCACGTAGGCCAGTGCCATCTCCCCGTCCAGGTGGTGCGGCCCGGGCTCCAACCGGAAGCCGATGCGGTCCACATCGAGTTGGTAGGTCGGGTCGTCGATGAGCTCCTCGTTGACGATGTCGACACCACCGACGGCATCGATCATCAGGCGCAGCCCGGGGATCTCGATGGTCGCGTAGTAGTCGATGCCGATGCCGATGAGGTACTCGATCTCCCTGATGAGGGTCCGCAGAGGGTCATCAGGGGAGCCGCTCGGATGGTCCTCCACCCAGGCCATCAGCTCATTGATCTTGCCGTCGAACTCCTGGTCGGGCTGGTGATAGAGCGGGAAAAGGGCGATATCGCGGGGCAGGCTGACCATCTCGACCCTCCCCTCCGCCGGGTCGAAGCTGGCCAGGATCATCGTGTCGGTGAGCCGTTGCTCACCCACCCGCTGGGGCGAGGCGTCGATGCCGATGAACAGGACGTTGACCATGCCGGTGGTCGGCGGGTCGGTCAGGATGAGGCTTGGATCGGCGGTCGTGCCGGGCTCGGGCGTCACGGCCGGACCGGGCGCCGCCGACCCTGGCTCAGGGCGGAAGATCGCCTGTCCGGCCTGGTAGAAGGCCCATGGGAAGCTGCCGGCATAGGCATGCAGTGCGACCACGATGAACACCGCCAGGACGGATGTGGCCAAGCCGGCTCGACCGGCACCAGTGGCTCCTGCGCGTCTGGCGACAGCTTGAGCGTGGGCGTGGGCGTGGGCCATGGAGGCCAGCCGCCACACTCCCACCGCGACGACGACCGCCAGCACGGCCAGCGCGACCGTCGGTTGGATGAGTAGTGCCGCGGCACTCTCGGCCCCCCGGTTCCCGAGGTAGACCGCGACGGCGATGATGGCGATGGCCGGCGGCAGAGCGTGGAGCAGAGCCGTCCTGCGCTGGCCCTCGTAGGCCTGCCCAAGGCCCGGCCAGAGTGCCGACAGAACGGTCGCGATGGCCGGCGACGGCCCTGAACGGGTCGTCCGCCCTGCCGCCGGCGTGGCCATCGGGGCCGCGTCCGCGTCCACGGATGGCTCTGTCATGTCGCTGGGTAAGCCCAGTGTCCGGTGGCGAGCGACCAACCCCACGGCACCTCCGGCAGCAAACAGGACCGGCAGGCTGACCTGAAGGTAGAGGAGCGGGTTATTGAATGCAGCCATCACGACGAAGGCGATGAAGGCGCCGAACAGCCCGGTCCCGAGCGGTGACCGAGCCCGACGCAGGACGACAAGGGTGGCTACGACGAACAGGATGCCGGCCAGTCCGACCACGATGCCGCCCTCGGCGAAGAAGCGAAGCCACTCCTGATGGGGCGCCGTCGCGGCGGTAGCACCGAACACACCGCGGACCAGGTCGAAGGTACCGAAACCCTGGCCCGTCAGCGGCTCATCGAGCCACATCCGGACGGCCACGCTCCAGGCACTCACACGGTGTGAGTCACCGACGGTCAGTAATTCGGCCAGGCCGCCGCCCAGGCCTGCCTGGCGAACATCCAGCACCGTCGCCGCCAGGAGGCCCACGGCCGCGGTACCCACGATGACCGCCGCCAAGCCAGCCGCGCGATGGATGCGCCAGGCAAGCAGGACTCCCACGAGCGCCAGAGCCACCAGCGCCGAGCGGCTGTAGGTGAGGACCACAGCCACCATCACGGCAAGAGCAGCCACGACAGCCAGCACCCGCAGGGCGAGTGAACGCCGAAGTGGTGGGTCGACCCGGTCGCCCAGGCCGGGCAGGGCCAGGGCAGCCAGGACAGCGGCTGGCAGCAGGTAGAGGGTGGCGGCCGGATTCGGCGCCGGGTTCACGCCGGTCAGGCGCACGTCGCCCAGGTCCGGGCGCAGTGCCCAGTCGAGCACACCGGTGGCCAGGCTGTGACCGGCCAGTTGGTCGACCAGGGCGAGGATAGCGGCCAACGCGGTGCTGCCAACGACGACCACCAGCCCCCGGCTCTGACCCGTCATCGAGATCCCGCCAGCGACCAGCGCCACCAGCAGCCCGCCGCCGATGCCGGTCGCCCAGACGAGCGCCGCGTCCATGGCCCGGGCGGGGCCGAACGTCAGATAGGTGGTCGCGATGCTGGCCGCCGTGCCAACCAACAGCAGGGCCACCGCGCCCGCCCAGATGCGTAGCTGTCTGTCGCAGCGGCGTAGGGCGCGCAGCCAGCGCGGTAGCCGCAGCGCGGCCGACACGAGCAGCGCCCCTACGA
>JACCYW010000413.1 GCA_013696275.1 Chloroflexota bacterium
GCTGCACACGCTGCCGACAGGACCATCAGACGCATGACGTTCCAGCAACCGCCGGACGTCGCCGCGCGGAGCGAACGCGCCAGCGGTAAATGGGATCGAGCGGCGCGCTACCTGCGCATAGCCTCGATCCTGAATGGCCATCCTGAGGGGATATCGGCCCAAGCAGTCGCCGACCGCATCGGTGCGTCCAAGCGGACCATCTATCGCGACCTACGGGCGATGGACGAGCAGGCCGGGCTACCGATATGGCAGGAGGCCGGCCTGTGGGGTCTGGCCGATGACGCCTTCCTGCCATCCCTGAAGCTCACCCTCGGCGAAGCGATGACCCTCTTCCTGGCTGCTCGCGTGCTGGCCAAAGCGACCGACGAGCACGACACCGAGCTCATCGGAGCGTTCGTGAAGCTAGCCCAGATAGTGCCACCGGTCCTGGCCGAGCACATCCAGGCCACGGTCGATGCGGTCGCGGAGGTGCCCCGGAACGAGCGCTTCACGCGCGTCTTCCGCACTCTTACCGAGGCTTGGGCTCATCGCCGCGTGGTGGAGATCGAGTACGGGCCGTCGCCGTATGACGCCTCCTCCGGCTCTCGTCGGGCGCGTGTCCGTCCGTGGGCCATCGAGCCTTCGGCGCTCACTCACGCGCTCTACCTCATCGGCTGGGACGAGGGGCGCGAGGGTCGCCGAACGTTCAAGGTGGAGCGGATCGTGTCAGCCACTCTGACGCCACACCGCTTCGAACCGGACTCCGGAACGTCGGTCGCGATCGAGTTGCTGAGGGCATGGGACGTGATGTCCGACGAAGCGCCGGTCAAGGTCGTCCTCCGGTTCCTACCGGCGGTGGCGGCCCGGGCCGCCGAGACGCGCTGGCACCCCAGCCAGGAGATCGTGGAGCTGCCTGACGGCTCACTCCGATGGGCCGGTCGCGTCGCTGGCCTGCGCGAGATACGCATCTGGATCCTGGGCTGGGGCGCTGACGTGGAGGTGCTGGAACCACCGGAGCTGCGGCGCGAGGTCGGAACGGAGCTGCGCGCCGCTGCCGAGCGCTATGAGGCCGAAGCGCCTGCCGATGTCACGTCGGCACCGCCCTCGGCTGCGGCTTCCAGGAGACGGCCGAGCCAGTAGCGCCACAGCTGCTCGTGTAGCTCGCGTTGGGCGCGGGACGGCAGGCCTACATGACGCAGCGTCAGATGCGTGCGCCGGCCATGCTCGATCAGGTCGAAGGCGAGGACGCTCGGCCGGCCCAGCGGCGCGTCAGTCCAGTCCCAGCTCCAACTTATGTGCTGCGGCGGATCGAGCGCCACGACCTCACCGTGGGCCTCAGCATCTCGCAGCTTCAGGCGCACGGAGCCACCCACGCGCGCCTCGAACTCGGCCCCATCCAGCCACTGACCCAGACCATCCGCGCTGGCCACGAGTCGGAAGAGCCGGGCGCGCGGCGCGTCGACCTCCGCCTGGAGTTCCACTCGAAGGTCACTCACCATTCACCGCCGAACGTCCCTCGAGCACGGACCGCACGGCGCTCAGACCGCCTTGACAGCGGCGACGAGCCGCTCCAGACCCTCCTTGGCGTCGGCGAACAGCATGCCGGTGCGTTCGCCCGTATAGAGCGGGTTGTCGATGCCGGCGTAACCCTTGCCCATCGAGCGCTTGATGACGATGACCGACTTGGCCTGGTCGACATCGAGGATGGGCATGCCGTAGATGGGCGATGAGGGCTCGGAGCGAGCGGCCGGGTTGGTGACGTCGTTGGCGCCGATGACCAGGGCCACGTCGGCCCGCGCGAACTCGGGGTTGATCTCCTCCATCTCCTTGAGCTGCGGATAGGGCACGTTGGCCTCGGCGAGCAAGACGTTCATGTGGCCGGGCATCCGACCGGCCACTGGATGGATGGCGTATTTCACGTCCACGCCCCGAGATTCGAGCAGCTCGGCGAGCTCTCGTACGGCGTGCTGTGCCTGCGCCACGGCCAGGCCGTAGCCAGGCACCACGATGACATTCTGGGCGTACGCCAACTGGATGGCGACATCGTCGGCGCCGACCTCTCGGACATTGGCTGCCTCCCCGGCTCCCACCGCCGCCGGCCCGGAGTCGCCGGTCCCGAACCCGCCGATGATGATGTTGGCGACCGACCGATTCATGGCGTCAGCCATAAGCTTGGTCAGGATGGCGCCCGACGCGCCGACCAGCGCGCCGGCGATGATGAGCACCGGATTGCCAAGGACGAAGCCGGCCATCGCCGCGGCGGTGCCGGTGAACGAGTTCAGGAGCGAGATGACGACCGGCATATCGGCGCCGCCGATGGGCAGCACCATGGTCACCCCGAAGATGAGACCGGTGACGACGATGGCGGCCAGGATGAGCAGCGCGACAGGCGCCCCGAGAGCGAGGACACCGGCCGCCGCCAGGATCAGCAGCACCGTCCCACCCAGCGCTACCACGGCCAGTCCGATGCTCACCAGCTGTGAGCCGGTGAAGGTGATGGGCCTGCCCGGCACCACGCCCTGAAGCTTGCCGGATGCGACCAGCGAGCCGGTGAACGTGACGCAGCCGATGACCACGCCAAGGACCACGAAGACGGTCTCGTCGATACTCGCCGCACCGGCGGCAGAGATGCCCAGGAAGTCCTCGATGGCGACCAGCGCGGCCGCGCCTCCGCCGACGGCGTTGAAGAGCGACACCAACTGCGGCATCTGGGTCATCTTCACCGAGCGGGCCAGGTAGAGCCCAGCGCCACCGCCCACGATGATGCCGGCGGCGATGATGATCAGCGCGAACGTGCCCAGGCCACCCGGGCGGCTGACCAGCAAGACGAACGTGGCGATGACCGCCACGGCCATGCCCCCCGCCGAGAGCCGGTTGCCGTTGCGCGCCGTGGCCGGCGAGTTCATCTGGTGGAGGCCAAGCACGAACGCGGCGGCACCGAAGAGCCAGGCGAAGAAGACGAGCGTCCCGATCGTCTCAGCTTTCACGAGCCAGCCTCCTCGTCGGTCCGCGCCCGTGGCGCTTCGCGTCGACGGAACATCTGGAGCATGCGGTCCGTGAC
>JACCYW010000443.1 GCA_013696275.1 Chloroflexota bacterium
CTCGCCGCGGAGGCGTATCTCCACGCCTACCACGCGAGCTACGGCTTGGCCACGCTGAGCCTGCGGCTGGCCAACTGCTACGGTCCGTTCTCGCGGCACAAATCATCGGTCGTGGCCAGGTTCATGCACCATCTCGTGGCCGGCCAGCCGCTGGTCATCCGCGGCGACGGCCGGCAGACACGCGACCTGGTCCATGTCACAGATGTCGTGACGGCCATGCTGGCCGCGCTGGACCTACCAGCTGACCGGCTGACCGGCGGCGTCATCCACATCGGCTCCGGCCGCGAGACCGCCATAGCGGACCTTGCGGAGAAGCTGTTCGAAGTGGCTGGGCGCCGTGTCCCCATCGAGAACGTCCAGGCCACGGCCGGGGATGTCGAGCGGAGCGTCTCTGACTTGCGTGCCGCTCGGGACCTCCTGGGCTACGAACCGGCGGTCGACCTGGACAGCGGCCTCGCCAGCACTCTCACCTGGTACGAGCAAGCTGTTCGGGCGAGGTCGTAGGCACCCGGATCGAGCTCCGGACCCACCCAGCCCGCCCCGGCCGGCCCTCAGCGGCCCCATCGTCCACCCGGCGGCCCGACCGACCGACGAGGCACCACCCGGCCGCGTCAGCACGCCGAGCGGTTCGTAGGCCATCGATGGTAGGTCGGGCACGCGATAATCGGCCGCAGACCGCGACGGGGTGCTGTGGCGGGATCGCCGGGAGGGATGATGAGCGATACTCCGGGATGGCAGGACACCGATCTGTCGGGCGTCCTCATCCGCCGCCTCCAGCCCCACGCCGACGGTCGTGGTTCCCTGACCGAGCTGTGGCGAGGGACGTGGACGGCCGGTCTCCTGGAGCCGGGTGTGGTCCAGGCGAACCTGTCCCGCTCGCGCGCTGGCGTGTTGCGCGGCATGCACCTCCACCTTCGCCAGACGGATGTGTGGGTGATGATGGAGGGTTCGGCTACGGTGGCCCTGGCCGATCTGCGCAGTCGATCAGACACGCCGACCAGGCGACCGCCGGTGCTCGTGGTGGAGGTAGGACCGGCGACCGCTCTACTCATCCCCCCGCGCGTGGCACACGGACTCTACGCGCACCAGGATGTGGCGCTCCTGTATCTGGTGAGCGCTGAGTACGATGGCGCGGACGAGCTGGGGTTCCGCTGGGATGACCAGGACGCGGACATCCGGTGGCCCGACGCAGATCCGATCATCTCGGAGCGCGACCGCACGGCCCCGTCGCTGACTGACCTGTTGGACCGGCTCGCCCTGCACGGATGAGCGGGTCACCATCCGTCCGCCCGTCGACGTCGGATCGCCGTCGATGTCCAAAATCGTAGGTGATCGCGGGAGCGCCGATCCCCAACCGGCAGCCCAGGACCCGTCTACTGCTCGGAGGCGCCTGACCCAACGGCGTACGCGTCGAAGGCTGCCTCCCAGTCGCGCAGGTGGATCCCGAGCGACGCCGCCAGCGAAGCGTCCAGCACGGCCCATGCCGGCGGCTCGGAGGCGCGCTGGAACTGGGAACGACTCACCGCCTGAAGGCCCGGACGCCCGCCGCGGAAGCGGGCCAGGACCCGCTCGGCCCAGGCGTAGCGGCTGGCCATGCCGCCATTCACCAAGTGATAGATGCCCGGTGGAGCTGTCGCCAGGAGTGACACGATGGCATCGGCCAGATCGCTGCTGAGGGTCGGCGACCCGACCTCATCGATCACTCCGGGGAGTAGTGCGCCCGGCGGCAAGCGGTTGGCGGCGGCCAGTATCCGGGCCGGGAAGTCGGCACCCGGTGGGCCGAAAAGCCAGGCCGTCCTGATGATCCACAGGGCGGCGCCCCCCTGCGCGCCACCAGCGCCATCAGCGTCACCAGCGCCAACAGCGTCACCAACGCCACCAACCCCGGCAGCGCGGAACGCTTCGCGGGCGGCTGTCTCGCCGGCCAGCTTGGAGGCACCGTAGGCGTTGATGGGTGCGGCAGCGTCGTCCTCTCGATAGCCACGGCCGCGCAGCTGTCCGTCGAAGACCTCGTTGGTGGAGATCAGGACCAGGCTCGCAGCGCGAGCCGCGCAGGCGCGCGCAAGCGCCCCGACCGCCGCTCCGTTCCTCTTGTGTGCCAGCTCTGGGTCGCGGGCACAACCGTCCACATCGGTCCACGCTGCCGCATGGATCACGACTCTGGGCCGGTCGCGCTCCAGGAGGCGCTCCCCAGAGGTCGGATCGTCCAGGTCGAATCCAGGCCGCGACCAGCCGATGCCCGGCCCAGCACGACCGCCCAACGACTCCAGCAGGGCTCTACCCAGTCGACCACCGGCACCGGTGACAGCGACCGGTCCGTCCATCGGGCTGTGCCCTTCAGGCCTCGACACCGCTGGCCAGTCGATGCCCGTACTGGCGCTCGTAATAGCGGTCCCACTCGCGGCCCTGGCGGCGCCGCCACCAATCCTCATTGGCGCGATACCAGGCAACGGTCGCATCCAGCCCGGCCTCGAATGCCGTCAGCGGCCGCCAACCGAGCGATGCCAGCCGCTCGCCGACCATGGCATAACGCTGGTCGTGAGCCGGCCGATCCGCCACCTGGCGAACCAGCGACCATGGCTTGCCCAGCCGTTCCAGGATGCCCCGGGCGACGTCACGGTTGGCCCGTTCCTGACCAGCCACGATGTTGTACACGGAGCCTGCGTCGCCGGCATCCAGGACCCGTGAGATGGCACTCGCATGGTCGTCCACGTGGAGCCAGTCGCGGCGCTGCTGGCCATCCCCGTAGAGCGGCATCTGACGGTCCTTGAGCGCATTGGTGATGAACAGCGGCACGAGCTTCTCAGGATGCTGTCGCGGCCCGTATGTGTTGGCGCCGCGGGTGATGACCACATCCAGTCCGTAGGTCAGGTGCGCCGCCAGCACCAGGAGGTCACCGGCGGCCTTGGTCGCCGCATAGGGGCTGCGAGGCGCCAGTCGAGCATCCTCGGCGTGCGCCCCCGAGACCGCCGGGCCGTACACCTCGTCGGTCGAGACCTGGACCATCCGGCGCATCCGTCCATCGCTGATGAAGGCTGAGTGAAGAGCGTGCAGCAGCACTTGGACGCCCATCACGTTGGTGCGCGCCGTGGCGCCCGGATCGAGGATCGACCTGTCCACGTGGGTCTCGGCCGCGAAGTCGACTATCGCGTCGGCATCCTTCACCAGCGACGTGACCACGTCCGGGTCGGCGATGTCGCCGCGGATGAAGGTCAGGCGACCAGCCAGCTTGGCGTCCGCCTCGACGGCGGCCAGATTGTCGCGACCGCCGGCGTAGGTGAGCTTGTCCAGGACGATCAGGTCGTCGGCGCTGGAGGCCAACCTGTACTCGACGAAGCGGCTGCCGATGAACCCGGCGCCGCCGCAGACCAGGAGCTTCAAGCTGATGCGCCGGCCGCCAACAGGCCGGCCGTGTGCAGCGACGAGATCGTGCCGGCGTCCGACCAGTGACCTTCCCAATGACGCCAGAACAAGCCACCCTGGCGGACGTAGTGATTGAGCACGTCGGTGATCTCGAACTCACCACGCCGGGATGGGACCAGCCCGGCGATGACACCGAACGCCTCGGGCCGCAGGAAGTAGACGCCGATGGGGATCAGGTCGCTCTTGGGGATCGCTGGCTTCTCCTCGAAGCCGACCAGCATGCCCCGATCATCCAGCTCGGCTACCCCGAAGCGTTCAGGGTCGGGTACCCGATGCAGCAGTGTCCCAGCACCGTGCTCACACTCTGCGAACGCGGCGGCCACGTCGGCCAGTCCAGGGCCGCGCAGGATGTTGTCGCCGAGCACGACACAGAAAGGGTCCTCCGCCACGAAGTCACGGGCAAGCGAGATGGCGTGGGCTATGCCGAGCGGACCACTCTGGTAGCGGTAGGTCAGATCCAGGCCATGGTCGGCGCCGTCGGCGAGCAGCTCCACGATGTCGCCGATGCCTTTGCCGCCCAGGATGATCATCACCTCGCGGATACCCATGCCCCGCAGCGTATCGATGGGGTAGAAGATCATCGGCCGGTCGTAGACCGGTAACAGGTGCTTGTTGGTGACGCGGGTCAACGGGTCGAGCCGGGTAGCCGTGCCGCCAGCGAGGATGACTCCCTTCACCGCACGGATGGTAGGACAAGCCGACGGAACCAGCCTTCGTAAGCGTCAGTGACCGCGTCCCACGAGTACTCCTGGCGGGCGCGTGCCCGGGCGCGGGTGCGCAGGTCGGCCGCCGTCTCGGGCTCATCCAATATCCGTTGGAGCACCGCGGCGAGTTCGGCGGCGCCCCGGTAATAAGTGCCCGCGTCGCCCAGCACCTCGCGATGCTCGGGGACATCGTTGGCCACGATGGCGTTGCCCGCACCCATCGCTTCCACCAGGGCCGGATGGGTGCCGCCGACCTCGGTGGCCTGCACGTAAGCCAGGGCGTTGGAGCGGAGCACGTGATAGCCCCGACCGTAGATGGCGCCGGCGAAGATGACGCGCCGGTCGGCTGTCCCTTTGAGGCGCTCGATGTAGGCCGCGGCATAGGGCGCATCACCCACGATGAGCAAGGGGACATCGGTGCGCACGTCGCGGTAAGCATCGATGACGACGTGGGCGTTGTTCTCCGGCTCCAGCCGGCTGACGTAGAGGACGTATCCGCGACGGTCGAGGCCGAGGCGCCGGAGCGTCCCGTCATCACCGAGGTCGATCAGGTCGGTGCCGTAGGGGAAGTAGCTGGTGGCCCGCCCATACGCTCGCCGGTAGTGCTCGCCGATGACATGGGCGTCGGTGACGATCTCGACCGGCAGCCGGGCGGCCAGCCAGGCGCAGGCCCGATAGTAGGCGCGGCCCAAGGGACCCCACTTGGCCCGCTGCCACTCCAGCCCGTCGACGTTGAGCACCACTCTCCGCCCGGTCAGCCTCAGCAGCGCAGCCGCCGGGACGTTGGCCGAGTTGCAGATGTAGACGATGTCGAAGTGGCGGGGCAGGAGATGAAAGGCGGAGAACAGGGTGTGGACCACGGTCTCGAGGTACTTGGAAGGAGGCGCTGGAAGTCGGACGATGCGCATCCCGCGATACTCGCGACAGTCCTTGGGCACCCATCGATCACGGCCGTAGACGGTCATCTGATGGCCGCGGACGGCGAGACGAGAGCCCAGCTCCTCGGCGAACGTCTCGAAGCCTCCGTAGCTGGCGGGCACGCCCCTGGTACCCAGGATCGCCACCCGAAGTGGCCGACCGTCCTTCGCCCGCGGGTGACTCATGGCTGTGATGCTAGACTCCCGGGCCTGTGAGTCGGGACTCCCGCCGCTGGCCGTCCGAGCTGTGCGTGGCGTGCGGAGCGGAAGGACGACCAGTGCGTCTCGCTCCCGGCGATGATGTCTGGCGACCGCATGGTTGCCCCCGGTGTGGACTGCGCTGGCTGGCCGCCCCACCCACCGGCCAGGC
>JACCYW010000450.1 GCA_013696275.1 Chloroflexota bacterium
CATCGCCGGCAGGATCATCCCACCGCCTATACCCGTGCCCAGACCGGCCAGCACCAGCAGCATGGTCGTCGGTGGAAGCAGTAGGAGTAGGAGCGACCCGGTCGTCACCGCCACGCCGCCGACCACCAACGGCATGACCCCGACACGGCCCGTGAGCCAGGCGGCCGGCACCCGCACAGCGAGCAACGCTATCGCGTCGCCCGTGAACAGCAGGCTCACGTCCGCACCCGCCGCCGCCGCCCGTTGAGGCAGGTAACCGGTCACGACGCCCCAATGCGCGACGAAGAGGAAGGTGATGGCGATGGGTGCCGCCCACGATGGTCGCCAGGCCAGCCGGTAGCGCCTCGGGCGATCACCAGCGGCGGCCGCCGCAGCCGCCCGATCAGCCCGCTTGATGGGTGCCAGGAGGACCAACCCGAGCGCCGTGATGGCGACCATCACGCCGCCGAGCACCTGGAGCGACGCACGGTTCAGGATGGCGATCGAGATGGGTGGCATGACTGCCATTGACACGTTGGCGGCCACGCCGACGAAAGCCAGAGCCGTCGGCAGCCGGGCCCGAGAGACCATGCCGGCACCAGGCTCGCGACGGCCGGCAGGACACCGGCCAGTCCGACACCCTGGAGCAGGCGTACCAAGACCAGCATCGGTGCTGGGTCGTCGGCGTTGACGATGCCCAGTGCCAGGAGCAGCGAACCCGATGCCAGCAGCGTGGTCCCGACCGTGTAGACCAGCCGCCCGCCATATCGGTCGATGAGTCCGCCGGCCGCCAGCGCGGCCATCAGATTGAAGACAGCTGCCGAGCCCATGATCGCGCCGATCTCGTCGTCGGGCCGGCCGACCGCGACCATGGCCAAGGGAAGAGACGCGATGAAGGCGTGGAAACCCGACTGGGCCAGCCCCATGCCCAGCACGAGGCGGATCAACCGTCGAGGTCCGTCAGTGGATCAGCGAGAAAGGCGCCTCTGTCTCCAGGCCGAGCTCGCGTGCCGCTTCGACTGCCCGCTGCGGCTCGATGCGCCCGCACCGCGCCAGCTCCGCCATGACTGCCATGGCCACCGATTCGGCGTCCACCTCGAAGAAGCGGCGGAGCGCTTCGCGCGTGTCACTGCGACCGAAGCCGTCGGTGCCAAGTGAGCACCATGAGCCACCCGGGACCCATCGGGAGATCAAGTCGGGCCAGGCGCGGACGTAGTCGCTCACGGCGATGACAGGGCCGCGGCCGCCGGGCTCGCGTAGAAGCTGGCTGACGCGCGGAGTGCGTGGCTGGGCGGACGGATGGAGGCGGTTGTGCCGGTCGACCTCCAACGCTTCGTCACGGAGCGCCTTGTAGGAGGTCGCACTCCATACCTCGGCCGCGATGTCGAAGCGCTCTGCCAGAAGCTCCTGCGCCCGAAGGGCCTGCTGCATGATCGATCCAGAGCCCAGGATGGTCGCGGCTGGCGCCGACCGCCCCGTGCCCCGGTCGGGGCTGGCCGAGAATCGGTACAGGCCGCCCAGGATGTCCCCGTCAGTGGCATCTGCGGGTCGCACCGGCATCGTGTGGTTCTCGTTGTAGAGCGTCAGGTAGTACAGGACATCCTCGGCCTTCTCGCCGAGCATGCTTCGGATGCCATCACGGACGATGACCGCCATCTCGTAGGCGAAGGCAGGGTCGTAGACGCGCATCGCAGGCACGACTGACGCCAGCAGCGGGCTGTGCCCGTCCTCATGTTGGAGCCCCTCACCGTTGAGGGTCGTTCGGCCGGCCGTGCCGCCGAGCAGGAAACCGCGCGAGCGGGCGTCGGCCGACTGCCAGAAGAGGTCGCCCGTCCGCTGGAAGCCGAACATGGAGTAGAAGATGTAGAACGGGATCATCGGCTCGCCATGGGTGGCGTATGAGGTGCCCGCCGCCTGGAACGACGACGCCGATCCTGCCTCGGTGATGCCCTCCTCCAGGACCTGACCGTCGGCCGCCTCCCGGTAGGAGAGCACCAGGCTCGAATCGACCGGGTCGTATCGCTGGCCCAGCGCCGAATAGATGCCCACCTCCTTGAAGAGCGGATCCATCCCGAACGTGCGCGCCTCGTCCGGGATGATGGGCACGATGCGCCGGCCGATGGCCTTGTCCCGCAGCAGGTTCCGCAGGAGCTTGGCGAAGGCCATCGTCGTCGAGGCTGCCTGGGTCCCGGAACCCTCCATGAACTCGGCATAGACCTTGTCGGTCGGTAGCTCGAGTTCGTTGGTCAGCACCACCCGGCGCGGCAGTGGCCCGCCGAGTGCCGCTCGCCGCTCCTGGAGATATCTGATCTCGGGCGCATCCGGCCCGGGGTGCAGGTACGGCGCCTCCTTGAGCTTCGCGTCGGGGATGTCCAGCTCCAGGCGATCGCGGAAGTGGCGCAGCTCCTGTTCGCTCATCTTCTTGGCCTGGTGGGTGATGTTCCGACCCTCTACGGCAGTGCCCAGCGTCCAGCCTTTGATGGTCTGGGCAAGGATGACGGTCGGGCCACCCTTGTGATCCAGCGCGGCCCGATAGGCGGCGTAGAGCTTGGTGTAGTCGTGGCCGCCGCGGCGGAGCGCCTTGAGCTGCTCGTCGGTCTTGTCGGCGACCATCGCCGCGACGCGCGGATCAGCCCCGAAGAAGTGCTCCCGGATGTAGCCGCCTGATTCGACCGAATACTTCTGTGAGTCGCCGTCAAGGATCTCGCCCATACGGTGGACCAGCGCACCATCGACGTCGTTGGCCAACAACTCGTCCCATTCGCGCGCCCAGATGACCTTTATGACATTCCAGCCCGCCCCGCGAAAGACCGACTCGAGCTCCTGGATGATCTTGCCGTTGCCGCGTACCGGACCGTCGAGCCGCTGGAGGTTGCAGTTGACCACGAAGGTCAGGTTGTCCAGCCCCTCCCTGGCCGCGATGGACAGTGACCCGAGCGTCTCCGGCTCGTCGGTCTCACCGTCACCGATGAAGGCCCAGGTGTGGTTGGCGTCCGTGTCCTTTATGCCGCGTGCCTTGAGGTAGCGGTCGAACCGCGCCTGGTAGATGGCGGTGATGGGTCCGAGACCCATCGAGACGGTCGGGAACTCCCAGAAGTCGGGCATCAGGCGCGGGTGGGGATACGAGGAGAGGCCCTGACCGGGCACCACCTCCCGGCGGAAGTGGTCGAGCTGCTCGCTCGTCAGGCGGCCTTCCAGGTAGGCCCGGGCGTAGATGCCCGGCGCTGCATGACCCTGGAAGTAGACGTGATCACCCATGCCGGCCGCGTCCTTGCCACGGAAGAAATGGTTGAAGCCCACCTCGTACAGGCTGGCCGCCGATGCGTAGGTCGCCAGGTGCCCGCCGATGCCGGCCGACGCCGTGTTGGCCCGCAGGACCATCGCCACGGCATTCCAGCGCACCATCCGGCGGATGCGCAACTCCATCTGCTCGTCGCCCGGGAAGGCTGGCTCCTGCTCCGGGCTGATGGTGTTGATGTAGCGCGTCTGGGTGAGCGGTGGCAGTCCGATGTTCCGCTGGCGGGCGCGCTTGAGGACCCGGTAGAGGATGAACTGCGCCCGGTCGGGCCCGGCGGACTCGACCAGCGAGTCGAGCGAGTCGGTCCAATCGGCCGTCTCGTCCGGGTCCCTATCCGGCAACTGCTGCTTGAATTCACCGAATGGATCGAACGTCACCCGCAGAGTCTATGACGGCGCGGCTGGGCAGTGCCTCCACGCGTGTCGGACGCCGGCGGCTCCCCGCTGCAGCGCAGCCTGATCAGGCCAGCGAAGCGGCTTCTCGGCCGACCTGCAGGTGGCGGCAGGCAAGCTACTCGGTAACCTATCGGCGGCGTGGCAGCCGTCAGCGCGGCAAGCCCTGAAGCATCCTCATCCCCAGTGGCGACCGAGCAGGGCGGCGCGACGGACGAGGGATCGACCACGGAAGAGGACTCCAGTGCCCAGGACGGCTCCACGCCCAAGGCGGGCGGTGACACACCGTCGGGCCGCGGCGGTCACGACTGCCCGGACGAC
>JACCYW010000470.1 GCA_013696275.1 Chloroflexota bacterium
GGCGACTTCCCGTTCACGCGCGGGGTGCAACCGACCATGTACCGCGGGCGACTCTGGACGATGCGCCAGTACGCCGGCTTCGCCACCGCGTCGGAGACCAACGCCCGCTTCCGGTACCTGCTGGAGCGTGGTCAGACTGGGCTGTCGGTCGCTTTCGACCTGCCCACCCAGATGGGCTATGACGCTGATGCTCCCGAGGCGGCAGGGGAGGTGGGTAGGGTCGGGGTGCCGATCGGTTCGCTGGAAGACATGGAGACCCTCCTGGACGGCATACCCCTGGCCGAAGTCTCGACCTCGATGACCATCAATGCGACCGCCGCCATCCTCCTCGCCTTCTACGTCGCAGTGGCCGACAGGCGGGGCATCCCGCGCGCCAGCCTGGCCGGCACTCTGCAGAACGACATCCTGAAGGAATACATATGCCGAGGGACCTACATCTATCCCGTGGCCGCCTCGATGCGCCTGGTGACCGATGTGTTCGAGTTCTGTGCGGCTTCGTTGCCCCGGTGGAACACCATCTCGATAAGCGGGTACCACATGCGCGAGGCAGGCGCGACGGCCGCCCAGGAGCTGGCGTTCACCCTCGCCGATGGCATCGGCTATGTCGAGGCGGCACGTGCGCGGGGCCTGGACATCGAGCATCTTGCGGGCCGCATGTCGTTCTTCTTCGCGGCCTGGAGTGAGCTGTTCGAAGAGGTCGCCAAGTTCCGCGCCGCGCGCCGCATGTGGGCACGCATCATGCGCGACCGGTTCAAGGCGACCGACCCGCGCTCGATGATGTGTCGATTCCACGTTCAGACGGCGGGCAGCAGCCTGGCCGCACGCTCCCTCGACAACAACGTCGTGCGCACCACCATCCAGGGCCTGGCCGCGATATTGGGAGGCACCCAGAGCCTCCACACCAACGCGCGCGACGAAGCGCTCGCCCTGCCGACGGAGGAATCAGCCCGTCTGGCACTCCGCACCCAGCAGGTCCTGGCCTACGAGTCAGGCGTCACAGAGACGCCCGATCCGCTTGGCGGCAGCTACTTCGTGGAGGCCTTGACCGACTCCCTGGAAAGAGCCGCCCAGGAGTATCTGGATGAGATCGAGGCACAAGGCGGCGCCCTCGCCGCGATAGGCAACGGCTTCCAGCAACGCCAGATCCAGGAGTCAGCATATCGAGCCCAACGCGCACTGGAGGATGGCCGGCGCATCGTCGTCGGGGTCAACGCATTCGAGGATGAGGCCGATGCTCAGCCGCACCTTCAGCGCATCGATCCGAGCTGGGAGGAACAGCAGGTCGCACGCCTGCGGCAAGTGCGGGGCGAGCGGAACGCGGAGGACTGGTCGCGCGCCATGGACCGCGTCTCTCAAGCGGCCCAAGCCACGGAGAACGTGATACCAGCGCTCATCGAAGCCGTCAAGGCGGGGGCCACGCTGGGCGAGCTGAGCGATCGACTAAGGGCCATCTGGGGCGAACATCATGAGCTTCTGACGGTATGAGCGAACAAGTGTTCCATATGGCGGGAGGCGCCGAACCACCTGGCAGGATCCACCATGTGGCGATCGTCGTTCGGGATCTCGACAAGGCGCTGGCGTTCTATCGGGAGGCACTGATGCTGCCGGTGACGATGACGGCTGACATGGTGTCCGATAGGGTCACCATGTGCTTCCTGTCAGCCGGCGAGTCCAAGGTGGAGCTGATCCAGCCAACGGACGACTCGACCGGGGTGGCCCGCTTCCTGGCCTCGCGGGGGGAGGGCTTCCATCACGTCTGTTTCGAGGTCGCCGACCTGGCTTCGGAACTGACGCGTCTGGCGGCGGCGGGTATCACCTTGATCGACGACGCCCCCCGTCGCGGGGCTGAGGGACCAGTGGCGTTCATACACCCGTCGAGCGCGCATGGGGTGCTGGTCGAACTCATCGAAGCGCCCGGCGGCCCGGCCTGGGCAGCGCTGGGGATGGCCGCCGAAGCAGCCGGCGCCTCAGTCGGGCCGGACCCCGGCCTCACCAAGTAGCCGGGGTATCTCGCTCGGCGACTCGGCGACCCTCACACCGGCCGCCTCAAGAGCCGCGATCTTGGACTCGGAAGTGCCGCTCGCGCCGCTGATGATGGCTCCGGCATGGCCCATGCGCCGGCCGGGCGGTGCCGTACGGCCGGCGATGAATGCGGCCATCGGGGTGTCCGGTACGTGCTCCAGCGTCCACGCCGCCGCCGTCTCCTCGGCATCTCCGCCGATCTCCCCGATGAGGACCAGCGCGTCCGTGTCAGGGTCGGCGGCGAAGAGAGCCAGGATGTCGACGAAGGATGAGCCGTTGATCGGGTCGCCGCCGATGCCGACACAGGTCGACTGTCCGATGCCGGCGTCCGTGAGGGCCTGGACGACCTCGTAGGTCAGGGTCCCCGAGCGACTGACCAGACCCACGCGGCCGGGTTTGTGGATGGACCCTGGGATGATGCCTACTTTGGCCTGCCCGACGCTCGTAGCACCCGGGCAGTTGGGCCCCACCAATCGAGCGCCGTAGGACTCGACGATGGGGATGACTTTCAGCATGTCGAGGGCTGGGATGTGCTCTGTGATGCAGAAGACGGTGGAGATGCCGGCGCTGACGGCTTCCACGATGGCGTCAGGAGCGCCGGGTGCCGGCACATAGATGACACTCGTGTTGGCGCCGGTCTCTTGCACTGCCCGCCAGCAGGTGTCGTATACGGGAACGTTGGCCGTCAGCGCCGTGCGTCCGCCCTTGCCGGGCGTGACCCCGGCCACGATGTTCGTTCCGTATGCGTGCATCTGCTCGGCGTGGAAGGTGCCCTCACGGCCCGTGATGCCCTGTACCAGCAATCGCGTCTCGGTGCCTACGAGGATGCTCATCTGCCGGCCGCTCCATCAGCGCCGACCGTGTCGCGGTAAGCCCGTGCTGCCGCGACCGCCGCTTCCACCGCGCCGTCGAGGCTGTCCGCCAACTGGATGCCATGGCTGCCCTCGAGGATCTCGGCGGCGAGCTCGGCGTTCGTGCCCACGATGCGCACGACCATGGGCACCGTGCGCTCCTGCTGCGTACGAGCCTCGACCAGGCCATGGGCCACTTCGTCACCCCGGGCGATACCGCCGAAGATATTGACCAGGATGGCCTTGACGCTCGGATCGGCCAGGATGAGGCGCATCGCCTGAGCGACCTTGTCCGCCTTCGCCCCGCCGCCGATATCCAGGAAGTTAGCCGGCTGCCCGCCCGCCCGTTTGACCAGATCCATCGTGGTCATCGCCAGACCCGCGCCGTTGACCATGCATCCGATGTCACCAGCCAGCCGGATGAAGCTGATGCCCTGGGTGCGGGCCTCCACGTCGACCGGATCCTCTTCATCCAGATCGCGCAGTGCCTCCAGGCCCGGATGACGGGACAGCGCTGAATCGTCCAAGGTGATCTTGGCGTCCAGGCATCGGAGCCGCTCGACGATCGAACCGTCGGCCGCTCGCTCACGGACGATGGCCAGCGGGTTGATCTCCACCAGGTCGGCGTCGTTGGCGATCATGGTGGCGTAAAGGCCCTTGGCGACGGCCACGACTTCGGCCCGATGGGCGCCCAGGCCAAGCTCGAAGGCCATCAGGCGAGCCTGGTGGTCGAGCAGCCCGAGGTGCGGGTGGGCATGGATGTAGGTGATCGAGTCAGGCTCGTCCGCGGCCACCTGCTCGATATCGATGCCTCCCTGGGCAGAGCCCATGAACAGCACCTTGCGGGCTCCGCGGTCGAGGACGCAGGAGAGATAGAACTCGGCCACGATGTCGGCAGCCGGCGCGACCAACACCTTGCGTACCTGGATGCCCTTGATATCCATGGCCAGGATGGCCGACGCCACCTCTTCCGCCTCGTGCACGTCGGCGGCCAGCCTCACACCGCCGGCTTTGCCACGTCCGCCGACCAGCACTTGAGCCTTGATGACGACCTTCTCGGCTCCTGAGGCGAAGAAGGAGCGGGCCACCTCGCGAGCATCAGACGGCGTCCGGACGACTGCCCACGGAGGCACCGGCAGGCTCTGGCTGACGAGCAGTGACTTGGCGTCGGCTTCCTGTAGCTTCACGGCGGCCGATG
>JACCYW010000474.1 GCA_013696275.1 Chloroflexota bacterium
TCGGCCTGGCCTATGGGATGAGCGACTTCGGTCTGGCCAGCCGGGCCAACATCGAGCGCGCCGAAGCGCGCTCCTTCATCGACTCGTATTTCGCGGCCTACAGCGGCATCGCCTATTACATGATCCATATCAAGGATGTCGCCAAGCGCCAAGGCTACGTGGAGACGCTCCTCGGACGACGACGTTGGATCCCTGAACTGGAAGCACGCAATCCCGCTCTGCGCGGCGCGGGTGAACGGATGGCCATCAACATGCCCATCCAAGGAACGGCGGCTGATGTCATGAAGATCGCCATGATCAGGCTGCACGAGCGGCTGCGGAGCGACGGATCGCGCGCCCGGATGTTGTTGTCGGTCCATGACGAGGTGCTCTTGGAAGCGCCGCGCGACGAGGTCGCTCAGCTCGCGCCGGTCGTACGCGAGGTGATGGAAGGCGCCATGCGGCTCGATGTGCCGCTCGACGTGGACTTGCGCATCGGCGACGACTGGGAGTCGATGGCGGCCTTGCCGAGAGCCTGACCGCTCGCCTTTGACGTCATGGGGCTGGCCTAGAATCGGGCCATGCCAGAGTTGCCTGAGGTCGAGACCATGGCCCGTGAGCTCGCGCCGCGGGTGGTGGGACGGACCATCACCGCCTTTCACACCGACTGGCCGCGCGCCATCCGTCACCCCGACCCTGGCGACTTCGCCGCTGGCGTGGCTGGCCGCGAAGTCCTCGACGTCGCCCGAAGGGCCAAGTGGCTCGTCCTCAGCCTGACCGACGATGCGGCCATGATCATCCAGGTCAAGATGACCGGTCAGCTCTTCGTGGTCAGTCCGGAAACGGGTGGCGACCGGCACGTCCATCATGTCTTCGCGCTCTCCGACGGCATGGAACTGCGCATCCGTGACACGCGCAAGTTCGGGCGGCTGGGCCTCTACCGGCGCAACGAAGCCGGCCGGGTCCTGGGCGCCGACGAGGCGGTGGAACTCTTTGCCGGCCATGGTCCCGAGCCGCTCGATCCATCCTTCACGCTGGCTGCCTTCCGCAAGCGTCTGCGCGCTCGTCGCGGCCGCCTCAAGCCGTTGCTGCTCGATCAGTCGTTCGTGGCCGGTATCGGCAACATCTACGCTGACGAGGCCCTCTGGCTGGCGCGCCTGCACCCCTTGCGCAGGGCTGACTCGCTCACGCCGGCCGCTGAGCGGCGTCTCTACCGGGCCATCCGCTCCGTCCTGATCGAAGCCATCGAACGGCGCGGCAGCTCCATCGACGACTACACCTCGCTCGACGGCGATGGCCAGATGCAGCATCACCTGCGGGTCTACGGCCGGATCGGCCGGCCTTGCCACAGGTGCCGCCGACCGATCCGGCGCATCGTGCTGGGTGCTCGGGGGACACACTTCTGCAGCTGGTGCCAGCGACTGCCCGCCAGCCAGCGAGGTCTGGCGACCGCCACGCTCCTGCGTAGCCCGCGGACCGGCGCAAGGCGCGACTGATGTCTGTCCTGCGCCTGGAGTCGGTCCGTCGAGAGATCGGCGACTTCGTCATCCTCGACGGTGTCAGCGGGGCCATCGCTCGGGGCGAACGAGTGGGGCTGGTCGGTGCCAACGGCTCCGGCAAGACGACCCTCTTGCGACTCATCGCTCGCCGCGACGAGCCTGACGCCGGACGCATCACGACCGCCCGGGGGGTGCGCAGCGGCCTGCTCTCCCAGGAAGCGGTCAGCGACCCGGCCCTGACCGAGGCAGCCAGTGTCCGCATGGCGGTGCGGGCCGGTGCTCACCCGGTGGAGGAGCTCGAGCGCCGTCTGGCGCGCATGGAGGGTGCCGGCGCGGCGGGCGTCGAGTCCGCCGAGTACGCCGAGGCGCGCGACCGATTCGAGACGCTCGACGGCTACCGGCTCGATCAGCGCGTGGACGAGGCACTGTCCGGGTTGGGCATCGCGGCGGCTGACTGGGCCAAGCCCATCGCGCTGCTGTCGGGCGGCGAGCAGACGCGCGTCGCGCTGGCTCGGCTGCTGGTGCAGGATCCCGAGTTGCTGCTGCTGGACGAGCCGACCAACCACCTCGATCTGGCAGCCCTGGAGTGGCTGGAGACGGCGCTCGTCCGGCGCCACGGCGCGCTCCTCGTCGCCTCCCACGACCGCGCGTCATTGGACGCGGTCGCGACCCGCATCTGGGAACTGCGCGATCGGCGCTTGGAAGCCTTCCGGGGCGACTATTCGGCCTACCTGCTCCAGCGTGAGGGGCGCGACGCACGCCAGCGCAAGGACGCTGAGGTCGGGGCGGCAGCGGTCCAACGAGAGCAGGAGCTCATCGCTCGATACCGCAGCCATCGCAAGTTCACGCAGATGCACGAGCACGAGCGCCGGCTGGACAAGATCCGGCAGGTCGATGCGCCGCGCCGGCAGGCGCGCCTGACGGTCGGCTCGAGTGGGCTGGTGGGTGGCGCGCCGGTCCGTTCAGGCGATCTGGTGATAGGTTTGGAGGAGGTCGTCGTCGGTTTTCCACCGGCCATCCAAGGCGGCCCGCCAGTGGCCATCGCCGCGGTCGGCCTGCTGGAGGCCCGGCGAGGAGAGCGCATCGGCATCGTCGGTCCGAACGGTGCCGGCAAGACCACGCTGCTGCGGACCATCGGCGGTGAGCTGGCGCCATTGGCCGGCTTCGTGCGCACCGGCGCAGCAGTCCAGGCCGGCTACCTGGCGCAGATCCGCGAGCGGGTCATCGCCGGTGCCACCGTGCTGGACGCCCTGCTCGCTGTCGTCGATGTCGACAACGGGCCGGCGCGATCCTACCTGGCGCGTTTCCTCTTTCGCGGTGACGAGGTCCACAAGCAGGTCTCGGACCTCTCCGGCGGTGAGCGCTCGCGACTGGAGCTCGCCTTGCTCGGCATCACGGCCGCCAATCTGCTCTTGCTCGACGAGCCCACCAACCACCTCGACATCCCTGCCCGAGAGGCACTCGAATCGTTCCTGCGCAGCTCCACCGCGACCCAGCTGATCGTCTCGCATGACCGGCGGCTACTCGAGCATGTCTGTCAGCGACTGTGGGTGGTGGAGCCGGGGTCGACCGGAGAGCCGAGCAAGGTGGCCGCCTTCGAGGGCGGTCATCGGGAGTGGCGAGCCGCCGTCGCCGGCGGCTGGTCGGTGGCCTCTGAGTTGGCACGGCTGGCCCGCCGGACGAACGGCCGAGGGCACCTGGCTATCGCACCGGCAGCGAATGGCCGGGTGCGAGGGGCCGCCCCGACCGATGCGGCGACGGTCCCGCCACGGCCGCGCCCGACACGTCCGACGCCGCTGTCCAAGGACACGTATCGGCGCCAGATGACGGTCGTCGAGACCGACCTCACGAGGCTGGGACTGCGCAAGAGCCAGCTGGAGCTGGCGCTCGACGGTGCCCGCACCGACTACGTCGCGCTACGCCGGGTCTCTTCCGAGCTGGCCGACGTGGACGCTGCCTTGGCCCAGGCGGAGGAAGCGTGGCTGGCTCTCGAAGCGCGGGCCCCCAGGTGAGCGCGGCCAGCGAGTCGGGCGAAGCAGCCGCCATCATCGAGACGACCGAGACGGACGGAGGTCCTTTCGTCATCGGTCTCACCGGGCCGATCGGCTGTGGCAAGTCGACCGTCGCTCGGATGCTCGCCGACCTGGGCGCCGTGGTCATCGACGCGGATTTCCTGGCCCGCCAAGCCACATCCCGCGACGGCCCTGCGGTGGCGGCCATCCGCGCTCGGTTCGGGGCCGCCGTCTTCAGCCCGGACGGCGCGCTGGACAGGCAGGCCTTGGCGAAGATCGTGTTCGGCGATGCCGCTGCGCTGCGCGACCTGGAGCTGGCAGTGCATCCTGAGGTGCGCAGACTCGTCGAGGCCGAGTGGCAGGCGGCCCGTATCGGCGGAGCGCTGATGCTGGTGATCGAGGCCATCAAGCTCATCGAAGGCGGCCTGGCTGAGCGCTGCGACGAGGTCTGGCTGGTCGACTGCGGGCCGGCTGAGCAGCGCGAGCGGCTCCGAGGCCGGGCATCGGCCGCGGACGACATCGAGCGCCGGCTGGTCGTGCAGGCCGGTCTGACCGACCGTCTCGCCGCCCGAGCGTCTCGACGAGTGGTGACCAGCGGGCACCTCGAGGAGACGCGGGAGCGGGTCGAGGAAGCCTTGGCCGACTCGCTCGCGCCGGCCCTGCTGTCGGCCCTGACCACCGTGCCGGGACCCCGGCGGCCGCGCTAGCCGCCGCCGGGACCCGGTCGTGCTATGGGGCGGGGCTGCCGCTCGGTCCCACGCTCGGCTCGGGAGTCGCCTGGCCTGGACTCGGCTCGGGGCTCGCCTGGCCAGGACTCGGCTCGGTCGACGGAGCGGGCGGCGCCGGCTGCACCGGTGGTCCGGCACCCGGCACGATGAAGCTCGGCTCGGGGCTGGGCTGCGGATAGGCATCCTGGTCGATGATGCCGGGGATGGGCAGGTTGTACTGCTGGAAGATCCGATCGAAGGTCTCGCCATAGCCTGACCGGTCGACCAGCCGGTTGTCACCGTCCGGTCGGAGGGCGAAGCTGAACTCGAACTGCTTGCCCAGCGTGGCCGAAGCCAGCGCGTGGTTGATCTCCTCGGCCTGGTGCAGGTCCACCTTCAGGATGTACAGGCCCTCATCAGGCACGATGGCCAGGACCTCGATGTCCTCCCAGGTGATCTTGGTCGACTCGCCGGTCTGGTAACGGTTGGCCCGGTCGGGCCGCTCCACGAATTCACCCGTTTCGCTCACGACATTGGTGGCGATGCTGACCGACAGGAAGAGGTCGACGCGCTGGCCGATCTCGACGTGACCGCCGACGGCGCGCTCGGCCGGCACCACCACCGATATCGCTCTCCAGATCGGTGAGTCGGGCGAGATGGTCTCGGTCGGGCTCAGGATGCTGAATTCGGCACCGGCAGCGCTGGTCGCCAGGAGGTTGGGCGTCATCGCCTGATCGGCATAGATGGTCACGCCAGTCAGGCGGCGCAAGCACCACGCCGAGGACCAGGAAGACCTTGCGGCGTCGGCTGTGGTCCTTGAATTCCATCTTGGGCAGGCGGGTCACGGGGGCGGCCACACGATGGCCGGGGGTCCGAGCGAGCATCCGTGGCCACTGCCGCTGCAGGCAATGACGCGTTTGGGCGTACTCCCTAGGACCCTCGGGTGGCCGTCACCCTACCTCTGCCCACCTGACCGATGAGGACCGCACCGGAGTGACCGGTGCGTCGCGACCGACGGGCCTAGGAGCGGAAGAGTCGAACGACCGATGCCACCGATGCCAGGACGCCAAGCACGGCGGTCAGGGCCAGAGCGATGACGGCTGGACCGACTGCGGACGTCCCTTCGACGGCGCCGCCGATGGGCGCCGTTGACGTGTCGGGCAGACCGATCAGCTCGTCGGCCAACGCCAGGAGCTGACGACCCGCGTCGCTGTCGACCGGCGCGTGCGGGGAGCAAAGGATGAGCTGGACCGTGCTATCGGGTTCGGGAACCTGGAGCACGAAGATGTACTCCACGCCCGCCGCCGGCGGCTCGGCAAGCTGACAGGCCGCGCTGTTCGGGCCGAAGTCGTCGTCGATGCGCAACTCCTGACTGACGTTGACCCCGTACAGCCAGTCTGTGACGGTCAGCGGATAGGTGCCGTCTCGCAGGTCACCGGTGATGCCGGTGAACACGGCCGTGTGGGGCCCCGGCTGGCGCAGGATCATCTCCGCGCTGACACACGAGCAGGCCATCGTTCGACCAGCGATGACGAGGGCGAGCACCGCCGCCACCCCGCTCGCGCGCATCAACCGAGACTTGGTGACGGATGTGATCATTCGACCCCTCCACGACTCATCGACGGCTGAGGATGGCCAGACGCTCGAGGGCGGGCCAGGGTTCCCGCGCCGTCCGCCCCATGGCCCGCAAGGTCACGGTCGTGGGACGGCGGAAGCGAGTAGGATCGGTTCGTGGCCGACTTCGAACTTGCAGCTCCGTTCCAACCGACCGGCGATCAGCCCCAGGCCATCGACAAGCTGAGCGCCGGACTGGCCAAGGGGATCAAGCGGCAGACGCTGCTGGGAGTCACCGGCAGTGGCAAGACCTACACCCTGTCGCAGGTCATCGCGCGCCACGGCAAGCCGACCCTGGTGCTGGCTCATAACAAGACCCTGGCGGCGCAGTTGTACAGCGAGTTCCGCGAGTTCTTTCCACGCAACGCGGTGGAGTACTTCGTCTCCTACTTCGATTACTACCAGCCCGAGGCGTACCTGCCACGCAGCGACACCTACATCGAGAAGGACTCGTCGCGTAACGACGAGATCGACAAGCTGCGTCACGCCGCGACGCGCGCCCTGTTCGAGCGGCGCGACGTCATCATCGTGGCCAGCGTGAGCTGCATCTACGGGCTGGGTGCACCGGTCGATTACGGTGCCACCGTGGTCCGCCTGCGCCAGGGCGGCCGCTATCGGCGTGACGGTGTCCTGCGCCAGTTGGTCGACCTCCAGTATCAGCGCAACGACCAACAACTTTCGCGCGCCAAGTTCCGAGTCCGAGGCGACACGCTGGAGCTGCAGCCCGCCTACGACGACTTCATCGTGCGCGTTGAGTTCTTCGGCGATGAGGTCGAGCGCATCACGGAGCTCGACCCGCTGACCGGCGAGCTGCTCGCCGAGCGGACGGAGCTGAACGTCTATCCAGCCTCGCACTACGTCACGCCGGCCGACAAGCTCAAGGCGGCGATGGTCGATATCGAGAATGAGATGGAGATGCGGGTCCCGGAACTCGACGCCCGAGGCATGATCCTGGAGGCCGAACGGCTGCGCCAGCGGACCACATTCGATCTGGAGATGATGCGCGAGTTGGGCTTCTGCTCGGGCATCGAGAACTACTCCCGCCATCTCTCGCGACGGGCGGCCGGCTCACGACCGTGGACGCTCCTGGACTACTTCCCGCCCGATTGGCTGCTCGTCGTCGACGAGAGCCACATGACCATCCCGCAGACCGTCGGGATGTACAAGAACGACCGGACGCGCAAGGAGATCCTGGTCGACTTCGGCTTCCGGCTGCCGTCCGCGCTGGATAATCGACCGCTCACCTTCGAGGAGTTCGAAGGCCACCTCGACCAGGTCATCTTCATGAGCGCGACGCCCGGACCGTATGAGCTGGAGCACTCTCAGCAGGTGGTCCAACAGCTCCTCCGGCCGACCGGCATCGTCGATCCGGAGATCGAGGTCCGACCGACCGAAGGCCAGATAGACGATCTCATGGAGCGCATCAGGGAGCGCGTGGACCGGGGTGAGCGGGTCCTCGTCACGACGCTGACCAAGAAGATGGCCGAGGACCTGGCCGACTACCTGCACGAGATGGGCGTCAAGGTGAACTACCTGCACAGCGAGGTCGATACGCTGGAGCGGGTGCAGATACTGCGCGACCTGCGGCTGGGCGTGTACGACGTGCTGGTGGGTATCAATCTGTTGCGCGAGGGCATCGACCTGCCAGAGGTCACCCTGGTGGCCATCCTTGACGCCGACAAGGAAGGCTTCCTGCGCAGCGCCTGGTCGCTCATCCAGGTCATCGGCCGCGCCGCCCGGAATGTGGGCGGCGAGGTGGTGATGTATGCCGACAGGGTCACCGAGTCGATGCAGGTGGCCATCGAGGAGACCGATCGACGACGGGAGGCACAGGTCGCCTACAACCTGGAGCGCGGCATCGAGCCGCGCACGATCATCAAGGAGATACGCGACATCAACGATCGGCTGCAGGCGGTGGCCAAGGCTGGCGGCGCGTACGACAATGGCGGTGGGCGGGAGCTGTCGGAGATGACGCGCGAGCAGATAGCCAAGCTCGTGACCCAGTTGGAAGCGGAGATGCGAGCGGCGGCCAAGCAACTGGAGTTCGAGCGGGCAGCGGCCATGCGCGACGAGATCCAGGACATCCGGCTGCGCGTCCTAGAGGAGGATGCCTCGACGCGTGTGCTCAAGGCCGCCGAGCGTGCCGCTGCAGCCGGTCCGGCAGCGCAAGATGCGCTCGGCCAGGTGGCCGAGGGACGGGACGTTCGAGCGGCTGAGGGTGCCGTGGCGCCGTCCAAGCGCATGGCTGCCATG
>JACCYW010000023.1 GCA_013696275.1 Chloroflexota bacterium
GCCGAGTTCCGAACGCGTACTCAAGCACCGGCGGATGTCTCCCCGGAGGCTGGGCCGACCATCCGGTGGATCGAAGGGCGCGCCTCCTCGTACGGCGAGAACGTGCCATTCGGCCTCCTGGGCGAGCTGGTCACGGCGACTCTCGGCGTGTCGCGCATGGGTGCACCGGCCGATCGACTCCGGGCACTGGACGAGCGCACGCGCGCGATCTTCCCGCCAGACCAGCACGAGGATGCGTTCGCGACCCTGGGCCACCTGCTCTCCCTTCCGCTCGCGTCGGAGACCATCGCTCGCTTCGCCCCGCTCTCTCCAGAAGCACTTCGCATCCGCTACCTGAGCGCAGCCCAGATGACCATCCGCCACATCTGTTCACGCGGCCCGACCGTGGTCGCGGTCGAGGATGCCCATTGGGCCGACGCGTCATCGGTGGAGGTCGTGAGCGAGCTTCTACCGATCGCGCTCGAGCTCCCGGTGCTCTTCCTGCTGACCTCGCGTCCTGAACGCGCTGCACCCGGCTGGCGCATCGTCGAGACCGCGCGCGAGACGTTCGGAGATGCCCTGGTCGAGCTGCCGCTGTCACCGCTGGCGGCCAGGGAGAGCCGACGGTTGGTGGCCAACCTCCTGGAGATCGACTCACTTCCCGACCGGCTCCGTGACTCCATCCTGGAGCGTGCCGAGGGCAACCCATTCTTCATGGAAGAGCTCATCCGCATGCTCATCGAGCGCGGCTGGGTGGTGCGCAGCGGCGACCGCTGGGTCGGCTCCGGCACCGTCGCGGAGGCGGAAGTGCCGGACACGTTGCGCGGGCTGCTGCTGGCGCGGATCGACCGGCTCCCGGCCGAGTCGCGGCGGACGTTACGCGTGGCTGCAGTCATCGGCCGCGACGTGCCGGTCACGCTCCTGGATGCCGTGACCGGCGATCCTGCGGCCAACTCGCGCGCGCTCGGCCTCGCAGAGGCGGCGGGTCTGCTTCGGTTTGCGGCCACCGGACCCGAGCCTGCCTACCGCTTCCGGCACGTCCTGATCCAGGAGGCGGCTTACGACTCGCTGCTGAAGGCGGACCGGCGCCGGCTCCATCTCCGTGTTGGTGAGGCACTCGAGGAGCAGGAGCCGGAGCGACGAGAGGAGCTTGCACCGATCCTGGGCCTCCACTTCGAACGCGCCCGCGAGGTGGAGCGGGCGGTCGACTACCTTCGAGCAGCCGGGCGCCAGGCGGTCCGGCGGCGCGCGCTCCGAGAGGCGCGCGAGCTTCTCGACCGTGCGGCGGCCCTCCTTGACGACGCGCCGGAGACGCCGGAGTTCGAACGGCGTCGGATCCAAGTGACCATCGACCGTGCCGCCGCTGGCGTGACCTTCCAACTCGTCGACCACGACCTGGCGCTCCTGGCGGACGCGGTCCAGCGCGCCGAACGCCTGGGCGACGAACGACTCCTGGGGCTCGTCCTGGCACGTCAGGCCGGCACGCAGGTCCTGGGAGCTGGTTCCTACCACCTCAATGCAGGCCGAGTGAGCATCGAGCGGGCCGTCGAGATCGGACGCCGACTGGACGATGCGGAGATCCTCGCACTACCTCGAGCCCTGCAGGGCCTCAAGCTCGTCGCGCAGGGTCTCCGCCGCGAGGCCATCAAGGTGCTGCACGAAGCAGTCGAGCTCCTCTCCCGTTTCCACGTCAACGAAGCGTCGTTCTATGCCGGACAACTCGCCATCACTTACGCCCAACTGGGCGAATTCGCGGATGCCGAGCGCGAAGTCACGCGAGCACGTGAGATGGCGGAGCTGAGTGGCGATCCCACGGCGCTCGCCGATGCTCGGATCTTCACCGGGGTCTTACTCGGCCTTCAAGGCCGGCATGAAGAGGCGGCTGCGCTGGCTCGCGAGGGCTTCGAGCTCGCGGGGACGGTGAATGAGCTCGTCTGCCAGACCGCGGCCAGCGGCCTTGCCGGCGAAATGGAGCTGATGCAGGGCAACCTGGGGCCGGCGATCGAATGGCTGGAGAAGTCCGTCTCCATCGCCCATGCGTGCTCCGCAGTCGATTTCGAGCGCATTGCGACGGTCAGCCTCAAGGTCGCCCAGGCGATGGCCGGCGAGGGGCGCCGCGCGCTCGATGGCTTCGACGGCCTCTTGGAGGAGACGCGCGCCTCGGGCGATCCGGCAGAGGAGGCGCGGGCGTTGATGAGCCGCGCAGCGGCGAACGCGACCATCGCCGAGGGCGACCGCGCACTGGCCAAGGCTGACCTGGAGGCTGCC
>JACCYW010000036.1 GCA_013696275.1 Chloroflexota bacterium
ATCGTCCACCTGGTCGCGCGCCTGCCGCGCGGGCAGGTCGTCCGGCTACGCGACGTGGTCGATCGGCTGAACGCCGATTACGTCGACTGGTCGTTCAGCAGACCGGTCGTGGCAGCGGCCCTGATCCAGCTCCAGGCGAACTGGATGACCGACTATCGCAACGCAAGCGGTATCGTGTTGGAAGAGGGGGAACGTGGGGCGGTCGTGACGATAGAGGACTCGACGAGAGTCGATCCATGGATCGTGCGTCAAGCTGACCGCATCGCCGATGAATGCCGCGAACGCCTTCGGACGTTCGCGCTGGAGGAAGGCGCTCGGCCCTAGTGGCGCGGGCGACCCAGGGAGGACAGGCAACGATGGCCGTAGATACGACGAAAGCACTGGTCGATGCCGACTGGGCACAGCAACACCTTGATGATCCGGGCGTCCGCTTCGTCGAGGTGGACGTGGACACGAGCGCGTATCAGCAGGGCCACCTCCCGGGGGCGGTGGCCTGGGACTGGACCAGCCAACTCTCCGACGGCATCCGCCGGGACATCGTGAGCCGCCAGGATCTGGCCAGGCTGCTCAGCCAGAGCGGTATCGGCAACGACACTCACATCGTGCTCTACGGCGACAACAACAACTGGTTCGCGGCATGGGCTTACTGGCAGCTCAAGCTGCACGGTTGGGAGCGCGTCAGCATCATGGACGGCGGTCGCAAGTATTGGATGGAGAAGGGCCTGGCGACCACGACCGATGCCCCCTCGCACGCCCCGACTGATGTGGAAGTCGCTGAGCGCTCGGATGACCTGCGCGCATTCCGGGATGACATCCTGCCGCGCATCGGCGAGGCCGGCATGGCGCTCGTGGACGTGAGGTCGCCGGCCGAGTACGCCGGAGAGGTATTCGCCCCGCCCGGCGTGACCAGCGAAGGGGCGCAGCGCAAGGGCCACATCCCAGGCGCCGCCAGTATCCCGTGGGCCCAGGCTGTCACGGAGGACGGTCGATTCAAGTCGCCCGACGAGCTCAAGAGCCTCTACGAGGGTAAGGGCGTGACGCCGGACAAGGAGGTCGTCGCGTACTGTCGTATCGGCGAGCGCTCCAGCCACAGCTGGTTCGTGCTGCATGAGCTGCTGGGCTACCCCAGGGTGCGCAACTACGACGGGTCATGGACCGAATGGGGATCCATGGTCAACGTGCCTATCGAGCGCTAGCCCCTCGACCGCTGGTCAGGCAGCGCACGATAGACCTGGGCCAGACAGTCGAACATGGGGCCGTCGCTCGCGCCCCACAGGTTGGTCAGGAACACGAAGACCAGATCGCGCTCCGGGTCGACCCAGATGCGGGTCCCGGTCGCTCCGCCGTGGGTGAACGCTCTGGCTGATGCCGGCACCCACGGGATCGGTCCGTCTCCTTCGGGGTCGACCGCCACCGTAGGGACTACGCTCGGCAGCGTGCCGTCCGGTCGAGGCTTGCCCCAGCCCAGTGCATAGTTTGGGTCGCGCCTGGCTCCATCGGGCCCGATCTCGACGATGCCGGCCGTCTGCTCGGTCGTCATCTCGGTGACGGCGTCATCGGAAAGCAGCCCGTCGCGCGAACCGAATGACCGCAGCAGTGCTCTGCCAAAGGCCAGCAGGTCGGCCGCCGTCCCGAACGTTCCTCCACCAGGCAATGTGGCGCGGGCCAGGAACCGGAGCGTCAGCTCACGCACGATGAAGTTGCGCAGCGGCACGCCCTCCACGGTCACTATCCGGGATCGGGCATAGCGCGGATCGAAGCTGGTATCGGTCATGCCGATCGGATCCAGCACGAGTCGGCGGAGGGCGGCCGGGAACGGGAGCCCGGTCGCCCGCGCCATGATCTCGGCCAGCAGGAAGAACGAGGCAGAGCAGTACTCGTAGCGAGTCCCCGGCTCGAAGCGCAGGTCCGAAGTACAGACCAGCCCCAACATCCGTTGAGCTGACGGCCGTTGGCGGCGCAGGAGGTCGGGATCAAGGTCAGCTATGCCGGCCGTGTGGCTGAGCACATGGCGCACGCTCACGCGGGACTTGCCCTCCCCCTTGAAGGCCGGGACGTAGCTCTGGACAGGTGCATCCAGGTCGACCGCGCCGGCGTCTACCAGGCGCATCACGGCCGTCGCAACGACCGGCTTGGTCACCGATGCCAGGAAGAAGATGGACTCGGGATCCAGTCGAGGTGTGCCCGGTCCGGGTAGCACCTCGATGCCCAGGACCCCGCTCGAATCAGCTATCCCGATGACCGAGCAGGGCAGCGTCCCGGCCGCTACCGCCCGCGCCGCCGGCGCCAGGCAGGCTCGCAGCGCCGCGGGCTCAAGGCGCGCCGGAACGGCCTGGCTGAACGGGACGCTGAGGCGCGACGAGGCGACCACGGTCGGCCGATGATAGGTGCGATGACACGTCGGCAGCTCATCCACGAGACCCGCGCCCTGATCACCGAGGGCGAACGACTCCAGGCAGCTCCCTCCCTCGGATCACTGCAGGTCTGGCTCCAGCGCTCCGATGACCTCCTGGCGGGTGCCTGGGGTCCGATGGACCGCTACCACCTCGCCTGGCTGATGGTCGGTCGGCCCAAGGAGATCGTCCGTGGGCGCTTGATGACGCGCGCCGAAGAGGAGAGCTACGTCCGGGAGGTGGCCGACCAGAAGACGGCTGCCCTGCTCATGAGTCTCCGCGCCATAGACGAGCAGGCGATGCCGTTCCTCGGTGAGACGCAGGAGTGATCAGCGGGCAGAGCGCCACGCCAGCGCCGCCAGGAGCAGCAACTGGCCACCATCTATGAGCGAGAGTTGCGGTGTCAGCCAAACGATGAACGGGCTGTTCACCAAGCGCTCGCCGATGCTCAGTGTCGAGCCAGGCAGGATGGCCAGCGAGACGAGCCAGTCGACCAGACGGCCGCCCAGCCAGGCGAGCACCCCGCACGCGGCTCCGATGACGCGCGTGGCATCGGCCGCCGGCTGCCCCGTGCTTCGCCAGGTCGCACGGACGACGGCCACCCCTATCGCCCAGCCGCCGACGACCGCCACGACCAGCAGGCCGAGCGTCACGTCCAGGATCGCCGACAGCAGGCCCAGGACGAGTGCCGTCGCTCCGCCCACCAGGAGGCCGGCCAGGGCTCCGCGAAGGTGCGCCGGGCCCGTCGCTACGGGCGCGCTGCGGGATCGATAACGTTCACCTGGCGGACGAGCCAGCCCGTCGCGACGACGGACCTCGCCCGCCGTGGCCTCTTCGTCTCCTCGTCGACCCGACATGTGTCGCTAGACTAGCTTCCGATGGCTCATCCCAGTCTTGGCCTGCCGGTCGCCGATCCGACCAGCGGCTTCCCGCGTGCCGCGGCGCGCCTCCGCGCTGATCGCACCAAGCTGGCCGTCCTGGCGCTCGAAGCTGCCGTCCGCCTTTCGGCCGGCTTTCGCGACCGGTACGACGAGCTGGCGCTGCGCCGTTTCTTGCGTGACTACGACCGTCATATCGAGCAGTTGGCGCGGGCACTGGAGACGGGCGACGATGGCTTCGTGGTGAACTACGGAGAGTGGCTGGTGCCCCTCTACCGCCGTCGTGATGTACCGATGCGCGACTTCATCGTCCTTCTCGGTGGGCTTCGTGACGCAGCAGTCGCGGCGCTGCCGGCGACCGACGCCCGCCCGACTCGTCAGCTCATCGAGCGCTGGGCGGCACGCCTCCAGCATCACGGTCGGCTGCCCGGCGACCATGCCGGCAATCGCATCGTGCGCTTCTTCTGGAAGGGCGCCGGCATCGGCGACGATTCGGTCGTCTGATGACCATCAAGTGGGTCAAGGTGGATCCGTTGGTGATGAACGGTGAGCCGTTCTGTCATGCCACCCGGCTGACCGTGCGCAACCTGTTGGAGATGCGGGCAGCCGGCCTGTCTCCGTCCGAGATGATCGGCCAGCATCCGGAACTCAGGCGCGTCGGGATCGCCGAGGCCTTCCGCTACGCAGCGGCGCAGCGTCAGCGCTACGCCTCGTTCTTCGGGCCGGGCGATCGCCTGGCCGGGCCCGGCTTCAGTGCCGAGGAGGCCGCCATCCTGCCCGGACACCTACGGTCGATGTCGGGAGTCGTGGTCGACTCGGAGGAGCCCGATCCGGTAGCCGTCTACCGCTGAGGTGACGGCGGATCCCGGCGACGTTGGTCCGGCTCGTACCAGCGAGTGCGGACCGAGATGGTAAGTGAGCACTACGCGCTCGATCGCGCCGCTCGCCTCGAGGGGGACTGGTAAGCCCTCGCCGTGGACGGCGACGACCGCCAGAAGTGCCTGACCTCCACTTACCATCCCATACGAGCCTAAGGCGCGCAAAAGAGAGGTTCGGCGGTCCGTCGGCGAAGCGGAAGGGATCACGGTGTTAGCATGGTCAGGAGGCATCCCCACATGACCGACACCGTATCCCCCACGACTGAGACGGCGAGCAGCGTTGCGCCGGGATCCTCCGAGATCGGCGTACAGGCGCCGGCTGGAGGGGATCCCGCTGACGGCGCGGCTGCAGTCGACCCCCAGGCGCGCGCGCGCGAGCTGGCCATCCTGGACGCACTGCGCGCCGTGGTCGACCCCGAGATCGGCATGAACGTCGTGGAACTCGCTTTGATCAGGCAGATCGTGCTGGGCCCGGATCAGACCGAGGTCAGGATGATCCTGACCACACCTTTCTGCCCATACGCCGGCTCGATGGTCCAACAGGTCAAGGAGCAGACGGAGTCGGTCGTGGACCATGAGGTCAAGGTGACGCTCCTCGCCGAGCGCTGGGATCCGCGTGACGCGGGCCTCGTCTGGTAGGAGCGGAGGACACGGTCCGCGCCACAAGACCGGCCATCACCGATAGCATCGTCGCCACCGGCAAGGGTGACGACGGGACCACGGGGCTGTTGTTCGGCGGCCGGGTGAGCAAGGACGACCCACGGACCGAGGCGTATGGGACCCTTGACGAGGCAGTCGCGGCTCTCGGGCTGGCTCGCGCCGAGCTGAATGCTCCTTCCGGTGCGACGCCGGATCCCTTGGCGGACATCCTGCTGCGACTCCAGCGTGGCCTCTTCGTGGCCGGCGCAGAACTTGCCGCCAACCCGGAGGCGTGGGATCGACTGCAGGACGGCGTGACTCGCGTGGACGAGGCGATGGTCGACGAAGTAGAGACCATCCTCGCAGAGC
>JACCYW010000041.1 GCA_013696275.1 Chloroflexota bacterium
ACGGTGCAGGAGAAGCTCATCGAGGAGCGCCTCTACAACGACTGAGTGAGCCGGCCGGTCGTGAGAGCGATCAGCCGGCCGCCGCTTCTTCGATCGGCCCGGCCGATACACTCGGCCTTAGATGTCCTCTCTTCCGCGACCTGAGGTCGTTTTCCTCGACCTGGGGGACACGCTGATCCGGGCCCACCCATCCTGGCCGGCGGTGTACCTGTCGGCGTTCCCGCGCTTCGGCATCCAGGCCTCGGAGGCAGAGCTGGCCGAGGCAATCCGAAGAGCCACTTCAGACGGTTACTGGGCGTTCGAGGGACCTTTCGACGCGACCGAAGAGGGCTCGTTCAAGCGGATGGTCGATCTTGACCGGCGTGTCCTGGCCGAGCTGGGCCACCAAGATCTACCCGATGAGCTCTTTCGGGCCATCGAGGACGCCTTCCAGCAGCGCTCGGCGTGGCACATCTTCCCCGACGTCATCCCGGCCCTCGACCGGCTGCGGCAGGAAGGCGTGCGCCTGGCTGTCATCAGCAACTGGGTCTGGGGTGCGCCTGAGCTGTTGCACGACCTGGAGCTGGCCGGACACTTCGAGTCGCTCATCGTCAGCGCCCGGATGGGCTACCAGAAGCCTCATCGCGCCATCTTCGACCATGCCATCGACCTGATGTCGGTCGCGCCGGAACGGGCCATCCATGTCGGCGATTCGTACCGTGCGGACGTGCTGGGTGCTCGGGCGGCAGGCATCACGCCGATACTCATCGACCGTCGGTTGCACGATCCTGAGCGCTTCGCTTCGGACGTGCCCGGAGATGACCCGGTGACGATCATCGGGGACCTGGGAGGATTGCTGGACCTGATGGGAGTGGCTGCTCAGGCTGGTGCGTCGAGACAGGCGAGCTAGCCCGGCACTGGTGTCGGATGCTCGATGGCGCCTCTTCGTCGCGTTGCCGCTCCCGCCGCTGGTGGCGCTGGCCTTGTACGAAGACCTGGCGGCGGTGCGAAGCCGCCATCGTGAGGCACGGTGGACCGCTCTGGAAGCCCTGCATGTCACCCTTGCTTTCCTGGGTCCAGTCCCTGCCGAGCGGGTGAGCGCGCTGGTCGTAAGGCTGGCGGCGATCACACGTTCGCATCCTGGGTTCGAGCTCAGCCTGGGTTCCGGCGGCGGTCGAACGCGGCGTGACGGCGATGGAGTCGCTTGGATCTCGGTCGCCACTGGCGCCGATCAGGTCATCCGACTTTCGCGTGATGTCCGTTCCGGCCTGGACCTCGATGCCCGCCGTGGAGGTCGCCCGCCGCACGTGACCGTTGCCCGGCGAGCGTCCGATCCGCTCATCGTCGAACTGGCTGACGCTAGACCGCGCGAACCGACCCTCACCTGGCGGGCGGACGCGGTCGTGCTCTTCCGCAGCCACCTCGAGCCGCGCGCCGCGCGATACGAGACGGTCACTGAGACCGCGATGGGCTGATCGAGTAAGTCGTCGTGCCTTTCACCCCGCTGCACCATCCGAGTCGGCCGGGTCCTGCACGCCGGCGGTGGTCCCGACGCGGCCCTCCCGGCCGTCGCGCTGTGGTGGCACCATCGGCCGCGTGACCGCCGACGAGCTGGTCCTGGGCATCCCGCGAGCTCGACTACCTGCGCGCGGCTCGTGGCGCGGCGTTGTATATGGCGACGTCTCCACCGTCCTGGACCTCGTCACCCGCGAAGGATCCTTCAGGCCGCGAGGGGAGGTGGAGGAGGACCCGTCGTGGAAGCAGGTGATCCCCTACGCCGTGCTGCGCGATCGCGGCAGCATCTTCCTGATGCGCCGCACCAGCGCCGGGAGTGATGCCCGGCTTCACGAGCGGTATTCGATCGGCATCGGCGGGCACGTGAACAGTGGCGACGGTGGCATCCGTGGCGGTCTCGAGCGGGAGTGGTCGGAGGAGCTGGCGGTCGACTGGGTACCAGGATTCCGGCTCATCGGTCTCCTGAACGACGACACCGACCCGGTGGGTGCGGTCCACCTGGGCATCGTTTACAGCGCCGAATCGGCCGGGCGGGCGGTCACCATCCGGGAGACCGACAAGCTGGAGGGCTCGTTCGTGGCGCCGCTTCAGATACTGCGCGTGTACGAGCGGCTGGAGACTTGGAGCAGCCTGGTGTACGACTACCTGACCGAGCGCACGGCAGGCGTCCGCCTCGATCCGGTGCCTTGAAGAGGGCCGGTATCAGGCAGCTGCGGACGCCGGCGCCCGGCCCCGTCGATCACCTGGGTGGTCGGCCGGCCCACCTGACCGCATTGGGTC
>JACCYW010000045.1 GCA_013696275.1 Chloroflexota bacterium
CCCCGGCCCTGCGGCTCGGCCACGGCCCCGTGCTCGATGGGCCTGCGCCCGACCACGGCCCCGCGGTCCGTCGCGCGCCAAACACCGGCCTGCCCTGGCACGGCGTCCGGCCAGGCGCCGTGCATGATCGGTGCATCATCCGGCCCTCATCCAGCCGCGCTGCATGGTGCCCGCGGGCCATGCTAGACTCCCGATCGTTCAAGGACCAAGCCGCAGCCCCGGGCCTGCCGGGGCTCTTTCCTTGTCTGCTCCGACGCCCGCCATACGCGCCCGAACGCCGTGCCCAAGACCTTGATCGCTTAGGAGGCTGACCGAACGACCGTGGCCGACGCCATCAACCTGATCATCCCCATCGCCGGCATCGCGGCCATCATCTTCGCTCTTTATCTCGCCCGGGACGTGCTCAGCAGGGACACCGGCACCCAGGCGATGCAGGACGTCGCTGGCACCATCTACGAAGGCGCCGTGGCGTTCATCCGTCGCCAGTACACGACCATCGGCGTGCTGGCCATCGGCGGAGCCGTGGTCATCGGGGCGGTCATCGCCATATTCGAAACGCAACAGGTGGCCGACACGGACATCTACGGCTTCGACCTTGGCTGGCGGACCGGAGTCGCCTTCCTGGTCGGCGCCGCATGCTCCATGGCGTCCGGCATCATCGGCATGTTCATCAGCGTCAAGGCGAACGTGCGCACGGCGGCAGCGGCTCGGCGCAGCCTGGTCGAGGCCGTCCAGGTGGCGATGCGCGGCGGCGCCGTCTCGGGCTTCCTGGTGGTGGCCCTCTCGCTGCTCGGCGTCTACGGCATCTTCGTCGCCTTCGGCGGCTTCACGGAGCCGGCCCAGGCGCCGTTCCTCATCGTCGGCTTCGGCTTCGGGGCCAGTTTCGTGGCCCTCTTCGCGCAGCTCGGCGGTGGCATCTATACGAAAGCCGCTGATGTCGGCTCCGACCTGGTGGGCAAGGTGGAGGCGGGCATCCCCGAGGACGACCCGCGCAACGCCGGCGTGGTGGCCGACCTGGTGGGCGACAACGTAGGCGATTGTGCTGGTCGCGGAGCGGACCTCTTCGAGTCGACCGCGGCCGAGAACATCGGCGCCATGATCCTGGGCGTAGCCGCCTTCTTCATCGCCCAGGCGTCGGGTTGGCCGAACCCGGAGGCCTGGATCTTCTTCCCGCTGGTGGTTCGTGGCTTCGGCCTCCTGGCGACCATCGTGGCCATGTACTTCGTGCGTGGCCGCGAGGACGAGAACCCGATGAACATCCTGAACCGCGGTTACTGGGCGACCACCATCCTGTCCGTGGTCGGCCTGGGCGTCACCACGTTCGTGATGATGGACACCGGCGGCGACACGGTCGGTGCGAACGGCCTCCCGTCGTGGGTCTGGATGTTCGGCGCTGGCGTGGTCGGCCTGGCTACGAGCGTCGCCTTCGTGTACATCACCCAGTACTACACGGCGGGCACTTACCGGCCCGTGCGCGAGATCGCCGAGGCATCAAAGACCGGTCCCGCCACCAACATCATCGCGGGCACGGCGGTCGGCTACGAGACGACCTTCGTGACCGCCATCTCCATCGGCATCGCCCTCATGGCGAGCGCCTTCCTGGGCTCTCAGGCTGGGCTGATCAACGAGCGCGGCGAAAACGTGGGGACGATCCTCGGCACGGCCGTCGCGACGATGGGCATGCTGATGACCACGGCCTACATCCTGGCCATGGATACGTTCGGGCCCATCACCGACAACGCCGGCGGCATCGCCGAGTTCTCCAAGGCGGAGGCCGGTGCGCGAGAGATCACCGACCGGCTCGACGCCGTCGGGAACACGACCAAGGCGTTGACCAAGGGCTACGCCATCGCTTCGGCAAGCCTGGCCGCGTTCCTCCTCTTCAGTGCCTACATCGACAAGGTGAACCTGATCCTGGAGCGTCAGATCGCGAGCGGCGTGCGGGAAGCGGGGACGCTCCTGGAGTCCGTCAATCTGGCCAACGTCGATGTCTTCGTCGCTGCCCTCATCGGCGCCATGCTGGTCTACTTCTTCAGTTCGCTGGCCATCCGCGCGGTCGGCACGACCGCCCAGTCGATCATCATGGAGGTCCGTCGCCAATTCCGGGAGATGCCCGGCATCATGGATTACACGCAGCGCCCGGACTATGCGCGGGTGGTCGACATCACCACCCGTGCCGCCCTGCGCCAGATGGTCCTGCCGGGCGTGGTCGCGGTCGCCACGCCCATCATCGTGGGGCTCCTGCTGGGCCATGAGGCTGTGGCCGGCATGCTCATGGTCGGGACCATCGCCGGTGTCCTCCTGGCGACCGTCCTCAACAACGGCGGCGGTGCCTGGGACAACGCCAAGAAGTACATCGAGTCGGGCAACCTCAAGGACGCGCAGGGCAACGTCATCGGCAAGAAGACCGACGCGCATGCGGCGGCCGTCGTGGGTGACACGGTGGGCGATCCGTTCAAGGACACCGCCGGCCCGTCGCTGCACGTACTGATCAAGCTGCTCGCCACGATCACGCTGGTGCTGGCGCCGTTGTTCATCCGCTGATCCGGAATACCGGCGCAGGGGGCGCCGACTGATGGAACTGATCCTCCAATCGATGGCCATCGGGGTCATCCAGGGGCTGACGGAGTTCCTGCCGATCTCGTCATCGGCCCACCTCATCCTCGTGCCGCGGCTGCTGGGCTGGCGGGATCCGTTCCTCAACAGCCCCGAGTTCGACGTGATGCTCCACATGGGCACGCTGCTGGCACTGCTGCTCTACTTCGGGCGTGAACTGGTGGTCCTGGCTCGAGCCTGGCTCGCCTCCATCCGGGAACGGCGACTGAAGGGCGATGCCCAACGCCGGCTGGCCTGGTTACTCATCGTCACGGTCGTGCCGGCGGCCATCATCGGAGCGCTCTTCGAGGACTTCTTCGATGAGACGTTCCGCGATGTGCTGCTGGCTATCCCGGTCTTCCTCGTGGTCGGCGCGGCGCTGCTGGCGGTGGCCGAGCGGATCGGACGACGCGAGCGTGGTCTCGACCGGTTGCGACTCCCGGACGCGCTGGTCATCGGCGTGGCCCAGGCGCTAGCCCTCTTCCCGGGTATCAGTCGGTCGGGCGTGACCATCGCGGCCGGGCTCTTCCTGGGCCTGGAGCGGGCGGCCGCAGCACGCTTCGCTTTCCTCATGGGCGTTCCCATCACCGCCGGAGCCGGCC
>JACCYW010000058.1 GCA_013696275.1 Chloroflexota bacterium
CCGGCTCGTCGGATGCGGCCGGACAACGGGAAGCATGGTTCGGCGGCGGTCTCCATGACCACCTGCCATCGTCGTCCGTACTTCGCTTCAGGCAGTCGGAACGGCGAGCTCTGGTCGCGGGCCGAGAAACAGATGTAGAACACATCGTCCGGATCGGTCTCGCCATCCGGTCCGCGCAGATCAGCGCCGCTCATCCAGATGCCGAGGGCGCTCACCATGCCGTTCGACCAGTCGCCGTCTGTCATCACCTGCCCCTCCGGCGTGAACCAGACGATGTCGCCGATCTCGTCGCCGTGGATGGGACGGCCCTGGAACCAGCGCCGGCGGCTAAAGATGCGATGGCTTCGCCGCAGCTCGATGAGCTTGCGTGTGAAATCCAGGAGCTGGCTGTCCGCCTTCGCCCAGTCGTACCAGGAGGTCTCGTTGTCCTGACAGTAGGCGTTGTTGTTGCCACCCTGCGTGCGGCCCATCTCATCGCCGCCCAGCAGCATCGGCACGCCTTGCGAAAGCATCAGTGTGGCCAGCATGTTGCGCTGTTGCCTGGCCCGCAGGGCCTGGACGGAAGGGTCCTCAGTGGGCCCTTCAGCGCCACAGTTCCATGACCGGTCGTCATCCGTACCGTCGGCGTTATCTTCGCCGTTGGCCTCGTTGTGCTTGCGCTCGTAGCTGACCAGATCTCGCAAGGTGAAGCCATCGTGGGCGGTGATGAAGTTGATGCTGGCATACGGTCGGCGGCCGGTCGATTCGTAGAGGTCAGAGCTGCCGGTGAAGCGGTAGCCGAAGTCGGCCAGCGAGTGCGGGACGCGCCGCCACAGATCACGCACCGTGTCCCGATAGCGGCCGTTCCACTCTGACCAGAGGGGTGGGAAGTTGCCCACCTGGTAGCCCCCTTCGCCTACGTCCCATGGCTCTGCGATGAGCTTGACCACGCTCACCGTCGGGTCCTGCTGGATGAGGTCGAAGAAGGCCGATAGGCGATCGACCTCGTGGAAACCGCGCGCCAGCGTGGCCGCCAGATCGAACCTGAAGCCGTCCACGTGCATCTCGGTGACCCAGTAGCGCAGGCTGTCCATGATCAGCTGGAGGATGTGCGGGTGGCGCACATTGAGCGTGTTGCCGGTGCCCGTGTAGTCGGTGTAGAAGCGTTTGTCGTCCGGGACGAGGCGATAGTAAGCCTCGTTATCGATACCCTTGAATGACAGCATCGGACCCAGATGGTTGCTTTCCACGGTGTGGTTGTAGACCACGTCAAGGATGACCTCGATGTCGGCCGCGTGGAGGTTCCTGACCATGCCCTTGAACTCGGCCACCTGTTCGCCCCGACTCCCGGCACTGGCAAAGCCATTGTGTGGCGTGAGGTAGCCGATGGAATCGTAGCCCCAGTAGTTGTGCAGACCCCTCTCCACCAGCTGGGGTGAGTCGACATGCTGATGGACGGGCATCAGCTCGACGGTGGTCACACCCAGCGACTGCAGATGGCGGATGGCGACCGGATGGGCCAATCCGGCGTATGTGCCACGGAGCTCGGGCGGGATACCAGGGTGACGGGCGGTGAAGCCCTTGACGTGGGTCTCGTAGATGATGGTCTCGTTCGCAGCGTGACGCGGCGGGCGATCGTTCGACCAGTCGAAATAGGGATTGGCGACGATCGAGCGCGGTACGGAGGGCGCGCTGTCCGTGCCGTCGGGCCCGCCGTCGGGGTCCTCGAACGAGTAGGGGAACACGGCCTGGCCCCAGTGGACTTCGCCTTCGATGGCCTTGGCATACGGATCCAGCAGGAGTTTGGCTGGGTTGCAGCGCTTGCCCTGCCACGGATCCCACGGCCCATGGACGCGATACCCATATCGCTGCCCCGGCGTCATCTGGGGCACATAGCCGTGCCAGATGAAGCCGGTCACTTCCGGCAGGTCTGTCCGCGACTCATGCCCGGCCTCGTCGAAGAGACATAACTCGACCCGTTCGGCGACCTCCGAGAAGATCGAGAAGTTCGTGCCGAGGCCGTCATAGGTGGCACCCAGCGGATAGGGCTGGCCGGCCCAGATGCTCACCACAGCCAGGTCATGGACTCGGGACCGTTCAGTCGAGGTGGCCGTAGGCGACCAGGGTGAGGAACTCTGGGAAGTCGTGGGCCAGGACCAGCTTGTCAAGGACGGCCGCCGCCTCGGTGAGTCGCCCAGTGCCGTCCTCCAGACTCGCGGCGAGCTCGGCGCGGATGGTTCGATAGACCTCGCTCGACATCGTGCCGCCCTCGGCCAGAGCAGAGCCGTGGTGTATCCACTGCCAGAGTTGGGAGCGACTTATCTCCGCCGTAGCGGCGTCCTCCATCAGGTCGTCCAGGGCGGCCGCGCCGTTGCCGGCCAGCCACGAGGTCAGGTAGCGCAGGGCGACCGAGATGTTGGTGCGTACGCCGGTCTGGGTGATCTGCCCGCCATCGATGCCCACGTCGAGCAACTGCCCGGCCGTCACCTCGACATCGTCGCGCAGGCGATGCTTCTGGTTCGGCCGCTCGCCCAGCACACGGTCGAAGATGGCCATCGCCACCGGCACCAGGTCAGGGTGGGCCACCCATGTGCCGTCGAAGCCGTCGCCGGACTCGCGCTCCTTGTCTTCGCGGACCCTGGCCAACGCCCGCTCCGTGACCTCAGGCTCGCGTCTGTTCGGGATGAAGGCGCTCATGCCACCGATGGCGTGGGCGCCGCGGCGGTGACAGGTCCGCACCAGCAGCTGTGTGTAGGCGCGCATGAAGGGCACGGCCATGCTCACCTGGGCACGGTCCGGCAGGACCATCTCGGGACGCGATCGGAAGCGTTTGATGAGGCTGAAGATGTAGTCCCATCGCCCCGCGTTCAGCCCCGCTGCATGCTCGCGAAGCTCATACAGGATCTCGTCCATCTCGAAGGCCGCCAGGATCGTCTCGACCAGGACCGTCGCGCGCACCGTTCCGCGCGGAACGCCGAGTCGATCCTGGGCGTGGATGAAGACATCGTTCCACAGGCGGGCTTCGTAGCGACCCTCCAGCTTGGGCAGATAGAGATACGGTCCGCGACACGGACCGGAATCGCGCTCCAGCATCTGACGGGCGTTGTGGAAGAGGTACAGGCCGGCGTCGAACAGACTGGCCGACACGGGATGCCCATCGACCAGCACGTGCCGTTCCACCAGGTGCCAGCCGCGCGGCCGCACGACGAGCGTGGCCGTCTCATCGTTGAGTGTGTATGACCTTTCGGACGTCTCCAGGGAGAGCTCGCGACGTACCGCGTCGTACAGGTTCTGCTGCCCAGTGATCACGTTCGACCAACCGGGGCTCAGCGCGTCCTCCATGTCGGCCATGAAGACGCAGGCGCCGCTATTGAGCGCGTTGATCATCATCTTGCGCTCGACCGGGCCGGTGATCTCCACCCGTCGGTCGTCCAGATCGGCCGGCGCCGGAGACACCTGCCAGGTCGCGCTCCGAACCTGCGCCGTGGCGATGGGGAACTGGGGCATGACGCCGGCGTCGAGCTCGTTCTGGCGGTCCTGACGGCGCTGCAGGAGCTCGATGCGCCGGCCGTCATAAGCGCGCTGGAGCTCGGCGATGAAGGCGAGCGCTTCTGGCGAGAGGATGTGCGCCTGCTCGGCGGGGATGGCGGCCGTGACCTCTATCCCCTCGAGGTTCGGCGTGCGGCTCGTCACCCGGCCGATGCTATCAGCCCGAGGTCACCAGCCGCCTTCTTCTCGCAGCATCCGGTGGAGGATGCGGCCCGTGACCGCGCGACGGTAGGCCGCGGTGGACCTGACGTCGTCGATGGGCGTTATCTCTCTCACGATGGTCGCCGCCGCATGGTCGGCGCTCGACTTGCGGGCCGCAGCCCCCTCCAGTACGCCTTCCGTCTCGCGCGCGCGGACCGGTGTGGCAGCCACCGACCCGAGCGCCACGCGGACATCGCGCCATACGCCGCCGTCGGCGCGGTAGGCCAGCGCCATGACCACCTTGCTGATGGCCTGGGCGCGACGGGTGCCGACCTTGCGGAAGCGCAGCGTGCGACCCGACTGGAGCGGGAACTCCACGCCAAGCACCAACTCGTCCGCCGACCGCGCCGTCTCTCGGTACCCTGTCCAGAACCCAGCTGCGGCGATCGTACGTTCGCCTCTGGCGCTGCCCAGCACGATGGCCGCATCGGCCGCCAGCAGGACCGGCAGGGTGTCGCCGGCCGGTGAGGCATTGACGATATTGCCGCCGATGGTGCCCCGGTTCTGGATCTGCGCAGCACCGATGGTCGCGGCAGCTTCCGCCAATGCCGGCAGGTGCTCGCGAACGGCGGACGACCGACGGATCTCCGTGTACGTCGTCAGGGCGCCGATGGTCAGCGTCGCGCCGTCGTGGCCGACCGATATGCCGCGCAGCTGGTCCAATCGCCAGATATCCAGGACGTGCTCCGGTGGTTCGCTCAGCTCGCCGGTGATCTGGACCATCAGGTCAGTGCCACCGGCGATGGGTCGCCAGCCAGCGCCGTCCGAGAGCAACGCGTAAGCCTCCGACAGGTCGCGCGGCGTCGAGACGGGAGGTTCGATGGGCATGGTCAGTCAGCCGTCGGATCGAGCACGACCAGATCGGCCAAGTACTGGCGGAAGGACCCACAGTCGCGGGTCAGCAAGCGGCTGCCTGATGCTGCGCATGAGCGCCCACCGTAGCCTTCATATGCATACCGTATGGATCGGTATGCATCCGTTAAGCCAGTCCTTGCTTTGGCGGCGTCTCTGCCGCCTGCCTGATGGCTTCGATGATCTTGGTGTAGCCGGTGCAGCGACAGAGGTTGCCGGCGATCGCTTCGCGGATCGCTCCCTCCGTAGCCTGCCCGCCATCGTCCAGAAAGGCGCGCCCGGCCATCAGCATGCCCGGTGTGCAGATGCCGCACTGGGCCCCGCCCGCCTCCAAAAAGGCCTGTTGGAGTGGGCTCAACGCGCCGGTCGCGGGGTCGGCCAGACCTTCGACCGTGCGCACGTCCGATCCTTCGACCTGGCAGACGGGAACCAGGCAGGCGTCTACGACGGCGCCGTCCACGAGCACGGAGCAGGCTCCACATTCGCCCTCACCGCAGCCCTCCTTGGTCCCGGTCAGGGCCAGATCCTCACGCAGCGCATCCAGCAGCCGTCGCATGCCCGGTACTGCCAGGTCCACTGCTTCGCCGTTGACACTGAAGCGATAGCCCATCACCGCCGACCTTAGCGGACCATCAGCCGCAGGGCCACGGCTGCAGCCGCCTGGTCTCGGTCACGTGTCACGAACTCGATCGCCTCGCCGTCCGCCAACGCTGGGCATTCCTCGATGGCCACGGCCAGGTGGATGGCGTCCAGAGTGGGTACACGATGGTCGGTCACGATAGGCACGGGTGATCGCGCTCGTATCCACGTATGTCAGGGTCACCGATGGTTTCGGTCGGCCTCCAACGCCTCCGACACAAGCCGACCCCAGCCACGGGTCAGTTCGATGGCTTCGTCGCGCGGGAGTGCGGGCGTCCCGGTACGCGGCAACGTGACCTCCAGGCCGGCAGCACGGATGAGCGCCCTCAGGTCAGCGCGTGGCTCGGAGGGCGGGACCGCCTGGCGCAGGATCTCCCTCACCACCGCATTCACGGAACGGCCCTCAGACGTCGCCATGGTCCTCCGATCTGATAGAGCTGGTCGTCGATCCTGGTGATGAGTTGACGCATGCGACGATGAACGCACCTCACGACTCAGTGCTATCACCACTCTTGGTCTCCTCATCGCCCCAGTGTTGCGGCGGGTCCGTCGGGGCGCGTAGCGGCTCAGGGTCGGTCTTAGCTGCAGGCCTCGGATCCAACCCGCCGGTCGGTGCGTCGGTGTTCGCCTCCCCAGAGCTACCGGCATCGATGGTCCCGGTGCTCGGTGACGCTCCCAGCTCTCGACCGGCGTGTCCGGCCTGCCCGACTTGGGTGCCTGCCTCCACCGCCTGGCCGGGCTCCTGCGCGCCGGCGATGACGGACATCGCGGCCAGGATGCGCTCGGGCGTCGCCGGCAGGTCGTGGATCCACACGCCGGTCGCGTCGTGGATGGCCGCCACGACCGCCGGCGCTCCGACATCCATGGGCAGTTCACCAACGCCCTTGGCGCCGTGCGGCACGCCGCTGAACGGGTCCTCCACCAGTATCGTATCGATACGCGGCGCATCGAGCGCGGTGGGGATCAGGTAAGTGGCCAGCCGGTCGTTGAGATATCGCCCGCCGTCCAGCTTCATCTCTTCGATGGTCGCGTAGCCGACGGCTTGGAGCGTGCCGCCCTCGACCTGCCCCTCGGCCAGCAGCGGATGGATGGCGTGGCCGATGTCATCGGCGGCGACGACCGAACGCACGCAGACCTCGCCGGTATCGAGGTCCACGTCCACTTCCGCCACCGCCGCCGCCCAGCCGTAGCAGGGATAGGCATCGCCGGTGTACGTCTCGTCGTCGAAGTGCACGCCCGGGTACGGCTCGAACGTCTGGTCGATGCGCAGCACGCCATGTCGGCGGGCGAAGGCGGCCGACGAATCGGCGAAGGTCTGGCTGGTCGACTCCTCCACCTGCTGGCGCAACCGGCGGGCGGCCTTGATGAGCAGGCCGCCCACGACCATCGCCGTTCGTGATGCGACGGTGGGCCCGCTGTCGGGCACGACGGACGTGTCAGGAGCAGCTATCGCGACGTCCTCATAGGGCACGCCCAGCTCGGCTGCCACGAGCTGGGGGAAGATGGTCTTGGTGCCCTGGCCCATCTCTGTCGATGCGGCAAGGATGGTCACGCGCCCGTCCGCGCCGAGCTCCAGGCTGGCCACGCTGGCAAGCTTGACTTCGCCGCTGCCGGTGAACCCGGCGCCGTGCCATGCCAGCGCCAGGCCGATGCCGGAGGCGGACCGAGCGGTGCCTCGGAGGGCGCCGTCGGTCGAGACGCTGCGGCGCGCCCTGCCGTTTCGCTCGCGGACCTGCTCGAACTCGGCGGCCTCCACGGCCCGCTCCAGCACCTCCGATGCGCCCACGCTCTCATGCAGGATCTGGCCGGTCGGGGTGGTATCTGCCAGCCGGTAGATCCATGCGCGCCGCAGCTCCAGCGGCGACATGCCCAGCGCTTCCGCCGCGCGGTTCGCCTGCATCTCAGCCGCGAACTCCGACTGCGGCGCTCCGAAGCCCCGGAACGCGCCGTTGGGTGGCGTGTTCGTTGCCACCGCCCGACCGCGGATGCGGACGTTGGCGCAGCGATAGGGTCCGCCCGCGTGGAGCGTGCCGCGCGAGAGGACCACCGGCGTAAGCGTGACGTACGCGCCGCCATCCATGATGAGCTCGACATCCTGCGCGACGAGGGTCCCGTCGCGGTTCACGCCGGTCCGGTAGTGGATGACCGCCGGGTGGCGCTTGGTGGTGGCCGCGATGTCCTCGTGGCGTTCGTAGATCATCCGTACTGGCTTGCCGACTCGTTTGGCCAGCAGTGCCGCATGGATGGCCACGACCGACGGGTACTCCTCCTTGCCGCCGAAGCCGCCACCGGTCTCGGTCTGGATGACGACCGCCTGCGAGTCAGACAAGGCAAGAGCCCGCTTCAGCGCCTTGTGGACGTAGTAGGGGCACTGCAGCGAGCCGTGCACCGTGACACCACCATCTGCCCGCGGGACCGCGATGATGGCCTGGTTCTCGATGTAGAGCTGCTCCTGGTGACCGACCCGGTAGGTGCCTTCGATGACCACCTCGGCACTGGCCATGGCGCCGTCGGGGTCGCCCCGACCGACTTCGAAGTGCGCGAACTCCTGGGTCGACTGGAGCGCATCGAAGACCGCCGGCAACGGTTCGGTACGGATGCGGATGCGGCTCTTCGCCTCACGCAGGGTGGTCCGATCGGCCGCCGCCAGGAGTGCCACGGGCTCGGCATGATGGCGGATCTCGTCGGCCACCAGCGCCGGCTGGTCGTCCGAGATGAGGCTCACCACGTTCTCGCCCGGGATGTCGCTGGCCGTGACGAGGACCACCCTGGACCAGTCGAAGTCGGGCGCCAGTTCGATGGCCAGCAGGCGCGCGTGGGCTTCGGTCGAGCGGATGGTCGCCCCATACCAGGCGCCCGGAAACACAAGGTCGTCGGCGTAGCGCGCAGCACCGGTAAGCTTCTCGGGTCCTTCCCGCCGCAGTGGGAAGCTCCTGGCTCGCCCCACCGCTGGGCCATCAGGGGGAGAGATGACCGGATCGGGCGCGGGCGCATCCCGCTGGGGAAGCGCGATGCGCCTTCGAGGCCGTGTCGTGACCGTCATCGAGGGATGGTACTCGGCAGGTCGGGGACGATCCGAACCGCCCACGTCGTGAC
>JACCYW010000060.1 GCA_013696275.1 Chloroflexota bacterium
CCGCGGAAGCTGGTGACGCTGACCCGGCCACCGCCGCGGAAGTGCCCACTGCCGAAGCGACCACGGAGGAAGCAACACCGGCCGCCGAGGCGACCACCGACCACGCAGCTACCACCGAAGCCGATGCGTCGGAGGTAACACCGGCCGCCGAGGCCGACCAGGACGAAGCACCCACTACCGACGCCGCTGCCGCCCACGGAGCGCCATCGGCGGAAGCCGACCCTGAGGCCACCGACGCTGTTTCCACCGAGGCCAGCCCAGATGAGCCTGCCACCGGTGAGCCGGATGTCCAGAGGTCCGCTCCTTCCTGACCGTGACCCAGGCCCGATCGACCGTCCAGCGAGTGACCTGACCGACGCGGCGATGGGTCGTCCACCGACCGAGCGATCCGGCCAGACCCATTCGATTTCCTTCACTTTCGATCCGTTACCGGCTGTCATCGCGAATCATCGCTGGTAGCCCGTCAAGCACCACCCCACCCCGGACCGACGGATGGGTGGTTGGCGCCGGGACCGATGTTAGGATTGGACTCCGGGGTGCAGGAGTGCACTCTGCTGTAGAACAGGCGTTCAAAGACCGATGACAGACCGATTCGACAAGTTCACAGACCGCGCGCGCAAGGTGCTTACGCTCGCCCAGGACGAAGCGCAGCGCTTCAACCACAACTACATCGGCACGGAGCACCTGCTGCTCGGGTTGGTGCGTGAAGGCGAGGGCGTCGCTGCCCGAGTGCTCGAGAACATGAACGTGGAACTGGCCAAGGTGCGCACCGCGGTCGAGTTCATCATCGGTCGCGGGGACCGCCCGGTGGTCGGTGAGGTCGGACTGACCCCGCGAGCCAAACGGGTCATCGAACTGGCCATCGACGAGGCCCGTCGTCTGGGCCACAACTACATCGGCACGGAGCACCTGCTGCTCGGTCTGGTGCGCGAAGGCGAGGGCATCGCCGCAGGTGTGTTGGAGAGCCTGGGCGTGAATCTGGACAAGGTCCGTCATGAGGTCATCCGAGTCCTCTCGCAGTCGAGCTCCGCTGGTCCGGCGACCGAGACCAAGCGGGCCAGCAAGACGCCGACGGTCGACCAGCTGGGCATCAACCTGACCGACGCGGTGCGTGCCGGGCGGAGCGATCCGGTCATCGGTCGCGAGAAGGAGATCGAGCGGGTCATCCAGATCCTGTCGCGCCGGACCAAGAACAACCCGGCCCTCATCGGCGAGCCGGGCGTCGGCAAGACCGCCATCGCAGAGGGGCTCGCTCAGCGCATCGTGGCCGGGGATGTGCCTGAGACGCTCATCAACAAGCGCGTCCTGACGCTGGACATCGGCTCGCTCGTGGCCGGCACGAAGTACCGCGGCGAGTTCGAGGAACGCCTCAAGAAGATCATCGAGGAACTACGCAACACCAACGACGCAGTCCTCTTCATCGATGAGCTGCACACGCTGGTGGGAGCCGGCGCCGCCGAGGGCGCCATCGACGCAGCCAATATCCTCAAGCCGCCTCTGGCCAGGGGCGAGCTCCAGTGCATCGGGGCGACCACGCTGGACGAGTACCGCAAGTACATCGAGCGTGATGCCGCGCTGGAGCGCCGTTTCCAGCCGGTGATGGTGGAAGAACCCACCCTTGAGCAGACCATCGACATCCTGTTCGGTATCCGGGAGCGGTACGAGGATCACCACAAGGTCAAGATCTCCGACGTCGCTGTGCGCTCAGCTGCCGACCTGTCGGTCCGGTACATCACCGACCGTCACCTACCTGACAAGGCCATCGACCTGATCGACGAGGCCGCCAGCCGCGTCCGCCTCCGCCACTCGTCAGCGCCGCCAGAACTGAGGGCCGCCCAGAAGGAACTGGAGCGCGTGCTGAAGGAGAAGGAATCGGCCATCAGCGACCAGGACTACGAGGTCGCCGCGGGCTTGCGCGATGCTGAGGCAGCGGCAAAGTCGACCATCGACCAACTGCGCTCCGATTGGCAGGCGTCACAGGCCGCCCAGACGCCGACCGTGACCGACGAGGACATCGCCCAGGTCGTGGCCATGTGGACCGGTATCCCGGTCACGCGCATCGCACAGGAAGAATCACGGCGATTGATGCAGATGGAGGAGGCCCTCCACAAGCGCGTCGTGGGTCAGCAGGAAGCCATCGATATCGTGTCCAAGGCAGTCCGTCGCGCGCGGGCTGGGCTCAAGGATCCCAAGCGACCCATCGGCTCGTTCATCTTCCTGGGCCCCACCGGGGTCGGTAAGACGGAGCTCGCCAAGGCCCTCGCGGAGTTCATGTTCGGTTCAGAGGATGCGCTCATCAAGGTGGACATGAGCGAGTTCATGGAGCGCCACAACGTCAGCCGTCTGGTCGGCGCACCGCCCGGCTACGTCGGCTTCGAGGAAGGCGGCCAGCTGACCGAAGCCGTGCGCCGCAAGAGCTACTCCGTGGTGCTGCTCGATGAGATAGAGAAGGCCCACCCCGAGGTCTTCAACATCCTGCTCCAGATCCTCGAGGATGGGCATCTCTCGGACGCCAAGGGCCGCCGCGTCGATTTCCGCAACACCATCATCATCATGACCAGCAACGTCGGTGCCAAGTCGCTGCTCAAAGACACATCGCTTGGTTTCAGGCCGGTCAGCATGGACGCGTCGATGGAGCAACAGGCCCAGTACGAGCGCATGCGTGACAAGGTGCTGGACCAGCTCAAGACCCAGTTCCGACCTGAGTTCCTGAACCGCGTCGATTCCTTCGTCGTGTTCCGATCCTTGACCGTGGAGGAGATCCGCCAGATCGTGGAACTGCTGCTGAGTCGCGTGCGCGACCAGTTGAAGGCGCAGGAGATAGACCTCGTCGTCACCGCCGAGGCGAAGGACCACCTCATCAAGGCCGGCTACGACCCCGACTATGGAGCGCGCCCACTACGCCGCGCGATCCAGAACATCGTCGAAGATCCGCTTGCCGAGGCCCTGCTGGAAGGTCGCTTCTCGGCCGGCCAGACCGTCATCGTGGACCGCTCCAGCGACGCAGGGCTGACCATCGAACCGCTCGCCGAGAAGACGCCGGTAGAGGCGCACTAGCGCTCGTGGCGCGGCCCGAAAGCCGCTATGTGTGCCAGGCGTGCGGAGCCAGCTCGGCGCGCTGGGAAGGTCGGTGCCATCTCTGCGGCGCCTGGGACACCTTGGTCGAGACCGTCGTCCGGCATGACCTACCGGCGACCAGGAAGATCGCCGGCGCGACCACCGACACATTCCACGAGGCCGGTCCGGAGCTACTCGGCGCGGTCGGACCGGAACCCGAACGTCGACGCCGCATCGGCCTCGAGGAGGTCGACCGTGTCCTTGGTGGCGGACTGGTGCCCGGCTCACTGGTGCTCCTGGGCGGCGAGCCGGGTATCGGCAAATCGACCCTCGTGCTGGAGATCGCGGCCGGTGTAGCGCGGGACACGACGGCGGGCTACGTCCTGTACGCCTCGGGAGAGGAATCGACCACTCAACTGCGCCTGCGGGCAAAGCGGCTGGGTCTCATCGAAGGGCTCGCCGGGCAGCGGATATCGCTGCTTGCCGCGACGCAGCTGGAAGCGATCTCCCGAGCTGTCGAGGGCCGGACGCCGGGCCTGCTCATCGTGGACTCCATCCAGACGATGACGACGAGCGAACTGGACGGACCGGCCGGCTCGATCGGGCAGGTCCGTGAGACGGCCGCCCGACTGGGCGCCTACGCGCGGGCGAGTGGCGTGCCGGTGGTCCTCGTGGGGCACGTCACCAAGGACGGCTCTCTGGCCGGCCCGCGCACCCTGGAGCATCTGGTCGACGCGGTGCTGACCCTCGAGGGCGACCGCTACGGTTCGCTCCGGCTGCTCCGCGCCAGCAAGGACCGCTACGGCTCGACCGATGAGGTAGGCGTGCTGGAGATGACGGCCGACGGCCTGCGTCCGGTACCCGACCCTGGTCGAGCCTTCCTTGGCGATGGTTACGGAGGCGCTCCGGGAGTCGCCGTAGCGGCCACCCTGGAGGGCAGCCGGCCGCTACTCGTGGAGGTCCAGGCACTGACCGCGCCGTCCGGCTATGGCGCGCCTCGCCGCACAGTGGCCGGCGTCGACGGCAACCGCGTGGCGTTGCTCGTGGCCGTACTCGCGCGTCGCTGTGGCATCGACCTGTCCAGCCACGATCTGTACGTGAGCCTGGCCGGTGGGGCGACCGTGGCTGAGCCGGCGCTTGACACTGCCGTGGCACTCGCGCTGGCCTCAGCCGCACGCGACCGCCTGCTGCTGCCGGGCACCGTGGCATGCGGAGAGGTCTCGCTGCTGGGCGAGCTGCGACCCTGTCGGGGTATCGATCGGCGCCTCCGGGAGGCCGCCCGCCTGGGCTTCACGCGGGCCCTCATCCCGTGGTCTCGGAGCGCACCACCCGACCCGCCGCTGGGCATCGAGCTTCTCCCCGCACGGTCGCTGCGTGAGGCTCTGACGCTCGTTCTGCTGCCCGCTACAGGTACCGTTGGGGAGGGGATGGCGGCCGCGGGCGCCGTGCTAGGCTCGCTCGACCGATGATACGTTTCGTCCGCGCCTCAGGCGGTGCCCTGGGTGCCATCCTGGCCATCGCACTCGCCGGCGGCTCGCAGGACTTCTTCGACCCATCCGCTTGGGGCCGCTTGGTCCTGAGCGGCTGGACCGTCGCCTGGGCCGTGCTCGGTTACTCGATCATGCCGTACATCACCGTTCAGCCCGCCCAGCGCATGGTGCGTGGCGCGAAGGCGCTTTCGAGCGGCGACTTCGTGGCCGGTATCCTCGGCTTGCTGGTCGGACTCGTCATCGGCGCCCTGCTCGGTCTGCCGCTGGCGAACGCGCCTGAGCCGTGGGCCTGGGTCCTGCCCATCGGCGTCTCGGTCGTACTCGGGTTGGGCATGATGGGGCTCACCGTGGCCAAGCGCGACGATCTCTTCGAGGCGGCGACACGGTCCGGCCTCCTGGCCCGATCGGACGCCAAGGCGCCGGAGGTCTCCCTGATCGGGCCTCGCATCTACGTCGATACCAGTGCCGTCATCGACGGGCGGATCACCGACGTAGCGGCATCTGGCTTCCTGGTCGGCACATTGGTCGTCCCGCGCTTCGTGCTGGCTGAGCTCCAGCGCATCGCGGATCATGCGGATCAGGGCCGGCGGACACGGGGCAGGCGAGGGCTTGAGACTCTGTCGCTGTTGCAAAAGGATCCGCGCACCGCTGTCGAGCTCACGGACGAAGATGATCGGACGGTCGACGCGGTCGATGCCAAGCTGCTGTCGCTCGCTCGCCAGCACGCGGGCGCCATCCTGACCACCGACTACAACCTCAACCGCGTGGCCCAGCTCGAAGGCGTCCGGGTCCTCAACCTGAATCACCTGGCGAACGCCCTGAAGCCGGCCTTCCTGCCCGGCGAGGATCTCACGGTCCGGGTCATCCAGCAGGGCAAGGAACCGGGCCAGGGCGTCGCGTTCCTTGATGACGGGACGATGGTCGTGGTGGAGAACGGCGGCATGCATCTCGAGCGCGATCTGGAAGTGACCGTGACACGCGTGCTCCAGACCGTCGCCGGACGGATGGTCTTCGCGCACCCGCGGGCGTAGCCGGCGATGTCCGGCTTCGCCGACGCGATCGTCGTCGCGGCTGGCAAAGGCACCCGGATGGCCGGCCTGGACAAGTTGGCCGAGATGCTGGCCGGGCGTCCGGTCCTCTACTGGGCGCTCGCCGCGATGCGCGCTGCGCCGAGCGTCCGACGGATCGTGCTGGTGACGCCGGCCGATGCGGTCTCGAGACTGAGCGAGACGGATTGGGTTCGCGATGCGGGCGCTCTCGTGACCGCAGGTGGCGCCCGCCGGCGAGACTCGGTCGCGGCCGGCATCGTCCTGGCGGATGCGGAGGTGGTCCTGGTCCACGATGGAGCCCGACCCTTCGTGCTTCCCGAGGTCGTCGAGGCGGTCGCCTCCGCAGCACGTCGGGATGGCGCAGCACTTCCGGTCGTGGCGGTCACCGATGCTCTGAAGCGACGGACCGCTGACGGCCATGCGACGGCCGTCGACCGCGGCGGACTCTACCGGGCACAGACGCCTCAGGGTGCTCGGCGAGGACTGTTGCTCCACGCGTTCGAGCGTGCGGCGCGCGACGTCGAGTATGGCGACGAGGCGTCACTGCTGGAGTCGGTCGGCGTATCGGTGACCATGGTGCCCGGCGACCCGGCCAACATCAAGGTGACCGAGCGGGCGGATCTCCAGTTGCTGCGTGCCCTCGCCGGTGGCCGCGCGGGGGGGCGAGCGGACGCCCCGAGGCACGGTCTTGCCAGCGACGGCCATCCCTTCGGTCCGGCCGACGGCCTCCGACTGGGTGGCCTGGAGATCGCCGATGCGCCGCGCCTGTTCGGTCATTCGGACGGTGATGTGGTACTGCATGCCCTCGCTGATGCCATCCTGGGCGCCGCCGGCGGACCAGATATCGGTCGCCTCTTCCCGGCCTCGGATGCGACCACCGCGGGCATCGACTCGCGTCGACTGCTGGCTCATGTCGTGCAGCGCGTGTCGACCGCGGGATGGGTGCCCTCGTCGGTCGATGTGAGCGTCCTCGCGGCCAGGCCCAGGCTCGGTGCCGCGCGCCTCGATGCGATGCGAGACGCCATCGCCGGACTGTGCGGTGTGGCGCCATCTGCGGTCAGCGTGAAGGCATCGACCGGCAATCTGAGCGGGCCGGAAGGAGCCGGCCGCTCCATCTCGGCGACCGCGCTCGTCACCCTGGTGCGCCAGCCGGGCTGATGGCCTGAGTATCTCGAACGGCGTGGCCCGCGCCTCGACCCGTCATCATTGGCCGCATGGGATTGCGTTTTCGGAACACTCTCGGCGGTGAGGTCGAGGAGTTCCAGCCGCTCGAACCCGGCCACGTACGGATGTACAGCTGCGGGCCGACGGTCTATGCGCCGGCACATGTCGGCAACTTCCGAAGCTTCCTCTTTGCCGACCTCGCGCGGCGCTACCTCGAGTGGTCTGGGCGGCGGGTGACCTGGGTGATGAACGTCACCGATGTGGACGACAAGATCATCCGCGGGGCGGCGGCCGAGGGCGTTTCCATCAGGGAGCTGGCTGCTCGCTACTCACAGCGCTTCGAGGATGACCTGGCCCGGTTGCGCATCGCCCGACCGGACTTCATCCCGCGTGCCACCGACCATGTGCCCGAGATGGTCGAGCTCATCGAGACCCTGAAACGGAACGGTAACGCCTATGGCACCGCCGATGGCTCGGTCTTCTTCAGCATCGCGAGTTGGCCCGCCTACGGTCGGCTGGCGCGCTTGGATCCGACCAGACAACGGGTCGGCGAACGGGTCGAGGACGACGAGTACAGCAAGGACGATGTGCGCGACTTCGCCTTGTGGAAGGGAGCCAAGCCAGGGGAGCCGAGCTGGGTCACCTCGCTCGGCGAAGGTCGACCGGGCTGGCATATCGAGTGCTCAGCCATGGCCATGCGCTACCTCGGTCGCAGCTTCGACATCCACACTGGAGGTGTCGATCTGATCTTCCCGCATCATGAAGACGAGATCGCGCAGTCAGAGGCGGCCACCGGCGAGCCATTCGTGCGCACGTGGTTGCATTGTGCGCACCTGCGCATGGGCGGGCAGAAGATGTCCAAGCGGACTGGCGGTTTCGCCCGGCCAGAGGATGTCTACGAGCTGGGCTTCGAGCCGCGGGTGTTGCGCTATGCCCTGCTGGCTGCCCACTATCGGGCGCCGCTCGACTTCTCCGAGGGGTCGCTTGCGGCTGCCGCATCCGCCGTCGACCGACTCTCGACGTGCCTGACCGCGCTGGACGCCTATCGCCAGGATGGCCCGGACGACCCCGGCCTGGCCATCATGCTGACCACGACCCGCGATGCATTCCGCGACGCGCTCGATGACGATCTGAACATCGCTCCCGCCCTGGCCGCCGTATTCGACCTGGTGCGAGTGCTCAATCGACGCTTGGCCGACCGATCCCTGTCCTCGTCCGATGCGCGTCGGGCAGCCGCATCCCTGCGCGATCTGGACGGCGTCCTGGCTGTCGCGGAGGCCGACGCCGCTGAGCCGATGGAAGAGGTGGAGCGCCTGCTGACCGAACGCGCGGCGGCGCGTGAGGCCCGTGACTGGCAGCGCGCCGATGCGATCCGCGAGCA
>JACCYW010000097.1 GCA_013696275.1 Chloroflexota bacterium
AGCGCCGGCAGCCCCATCTTCTGGCACGCCTGCGGGTTCCTGACCGCCGTCGACGATCAGCGCTTCCCGGTGATGCGCCGAGAACTCGACTGAGCGGGCCGACGTAGATGTGACCATGAGCGGGGAGGCAACCAGCGTCGTCCCCGGGCGGCGAGTCGCCATCGTCCACGACTACCTGACCGAGATGGGCGGGGCCGAGCGTGTGGTCGGCAAGCTCCTGGACCTGCTGCCGGAGGCCCGCTTGCACACGTCCTCCTTCGCGCCCGGCACGGTCGATGGATCCTTCGCCGAGCGAGGCGTGAGCACCACCTTCCTGGACCGGCTGGCCGCCCAGAAGGAACGATCCAAGCGACTCTTCCCACTCTTCCCGCTCGCCTTTCGCTCGATGCGGCTTGCGCCGGCCGACGTCGTCCTGTCCAGCTCGTCCGGTTTCGCCCATCACGTCCGTCCGCCGGCGGGAGCGCTCCATCTCTGCTACTGCTACTCGCCGCCGCGCTTCCTGTGGCAGCCCGACGAGTACTTCCGCGGTCGACCCGCGCTGCGCGCCTCGCTCTCTGTGGTGCTGGCCGGGATGCGCGCAGCCGACGTGCGGGCCTCTGCCCGTGTCCACGCTTATGCCGCTGTCTCGCGCTACACCGGGTCGCGCATCGGGGCGACCTACGGTCGTCCGGCGACGGTCATCTACCCGCCGGTGGAGGTGGAGCGCTTCCGCCCATCGACCGAGCGGTCGGGGCGCTTCCTGGTCGTCTCCCGGCTCCTGGCATACAAGCGCATCGACCTGGCCGTGGAGGCCGCGAACTCGGCGCGACTGCCGCTCGACGTGATCGGCGACGGTCCAGAGCGAGCCGCCCTGGAGAAGCGCAGCGGACCAACGGTCCGCTTCCTGGGGCGACTGACTGACGCACAGGTCGGTCACGCGATGGCCCGCTGCACGGCGCTGTTGATGCCGGGCACTGAGGATTTCGGCATGACCGCCGTGGAGGCGCAGGCTAGCGGCCGCCCGCCCATCGCCTTCGCCGCCGGCGGCGCGCTGGAGTCGATGACGGACGGTGTGTCCGGATTCCTGGCCCGCCAGGCGACCCCGGAAAGCCTTGGCCGCCAGATGCTGCGGGCATCTGTGACGGAGCTGGGAGTGGAGCCCCTGGTGGCTTCGGCCGCGCGGTTCAGCCCGGCCGTCTTCGCCGTACGCCTGAGTGCGTTCCTGGAGGCGGAGCTGGAGCGCCACCGAGCTGGCCGCCCGGCGCCGGCTCGGTACGCCTCGGCGGCCGCCGAATGAAGGGTCCCGGCGCGCTGGAGCGCTGGATCCTCATCTCGCTCGGCGTCACGCTCGCGCTCCTGCCGTTCGAGTCGCTCCTCTTTGCTACGAGCATCGGCGGGGTGGCCATCACGGAGCTGGAGATCGCCACGGACGTGACCCTGCTCCTGTGGGCCGGCCTGGTCTGGCGCGAGCGGCGCCTGCCAAGCATCCCCAAGCTGGTGCTCCTACTGGTCGCGGCCCTGATCGTGGTCAGCATCGCCTCCGCGTCGCTGGCCGGACCGCTGGCTGCGCCGGCGCTCCGTTTCGTGGCTCGCAGCATCACCTTCTGGTGCCTGTTCCTGGTGATGGCTGACCTGGTCCGCACGCCAGGGACCGCTGGGCGGCTCATCGCTTGTGCGCTGACCGGGGCGGGCATCTCCGCTGCGGTCGGCTGGCTGGCCATCTTGCGCGGCACCTCAGAGGGTCTGCTGGGTTTCGGGCGCGACTTCACGGTGGCCGGCACGTTGCGCGTGGCCGGCACGTTCGACTACCCCAACACGGCAGCCATGGCCTGGGAGGCCCTGCTGTTGGTGGGACTGGCGCTCGTGATGCTGCCGCTGAGAGCGTCGACCCGGGCGGCACTGGTGGCCGTCCTGCTCGTCATCGCCAGCGCGATGTTGCTGACCTTCAGCCGCGGCGCCGTACTCGGCGCGGTGAGCGGCCTGGCCGTGATATCAGTGCTGGCCGCGCGTTCTCGCCAACGTTGGCCGGCCCTTTTGGCGGCTGGTTCGGCGGCGGTCCTGGTCATCGCCACGGTCGGTCTGCAACTGGCCGTGGCCCTACCTGTGGCCCGACTGACCGCCGACGGCGAGAACGGCTTCTATGGCGCCACGTATCAGGTCCCGGCGGAGATCAGCCTGCCCGCTCGGACCGCGACCGACGTCCCGGTCACGCTGACCAATACGGGCACCGCCACGTGGTCGACCGATACAGGGACCCCGTTCGCCCTGGGCTACCACTGGCTGGATGTCGAGACCGGCGCGGTCACCGTCCTGGATGGGGTGCGCACCCACCTCCCGGCTGCCGTCCGGCCGGGCGAGACGCGTTCCCTGGACGCCCGGGTCGAGGCGCCCAGGTCACCCGGGCGGTACCAGCTGGCCTGGGATGTCGTGCGCGAAGGTGTCACCTGGTTCAGCGAGAAGGGTGTGCCGGGCGGTGCCAGCACGGTCGTGGTCGGCGCCGCCGGCACTCCCGGCCAGGCGTCGGCCGGGTCCGCCGGCCAGGGGACCGGTACTCCAGCTGGCGGTAGCGTGGTGATCTGGCCCGACCTCCTGCCCGTCCCCCAGCGCACAGAGCTGTGGAGCGCGGCACTGACGATGGTCGCCCAGCAGCCCCTCCTGGGCATCGGTCCCGGCACCTACCGCCTGGCGTATGGGCAGTACCTGGGCTGGGAACGGTGGGATGAGCGGATCCATTCCAATCAGCTCTACCTGGAGCTGGCGGCCACGACCGGCATCGTCGGCCTGGCCGTCTTCCTGGCCCTGGCCGGCGTGTCGATGCGGCCGGCAGCCCGCTCGCTCCTGGCTCGATGGGGCGGCCCTACCGGGACGCTCCAGACGGGGAAGCTCCAGATCCGGCTCGTGGCGAGCCAATGCGCGCAGGAGTTCCAGCGTGTAGCGGCCGATGCCGGTACGCTGCATCGTCAGCGTCGTGGCATCGAATCCGACCCTCACGCTGCTGTCCCGGCCGG
>JACCYW010000099.1 GCA_013696275.1 Chloroflexota bacterium
AACCAAGGGCGCCCAGCGCCATGGCCAGGCCGAGACTACCGAGCACCAGGCGTTGCTCGGCCGGACCGGCGTAGCGGACGCGATCGATGAAGACGGCGGCGCCGATGATGGCCGTCGCCAGGGCGTAGCCGGTCAGCAGGCTGAGCACGACTGCCGCGGAGAAGGTCCGATTGCGCAGCAGGTTGAGATCCAGGAAGGGCTGCTTGGCGCGCAGGTTGCGGACGGCCGCCGCGGCCATAAGCACAAGCGTTGCCACGGCCAGCGGGATCGGTCCGAAGAGCGCGTCCGCCTGCGCGTCCTGTTCGCCCAGCCTGGTCAACGTCAGCAGGCCGGCTGCCAGGGCTGCCGTGGATAGCCCAGCTCCCAAGAGATCCAGGCTCGTTCGCTCCGCCGGTCGGGGCCAAGTGGGCGCGGCAGCCCAGGTGTAGGCGAGCACCAGGACCGCCAGGGGAGCTCCGACATAGAAGATCCAGCGCCAGGCCGGGACGGTGAGCGTCGCCAGCAGCGAGGCACTGCCCGTGCCACCGGCGAAGAGAGCAGTGAGGTCGAAGGTCTCCAGGATGAAGGCGCCGCCGAATGGTCCCAGTGCCATGCCCAGGAAGGTGCACGCCCCGACGACTCCCAGCGCACGCGCCCTGCCCACGCCGTCGAAGAGATGGCTCGCCCCCGCTGTCGCGAGTGGCACGACCGCTCCGGCCCCGATGCCCTGGATCAGCCGCGCTGCGATCAACTGATCCAGATCCTGGGCGGCACCGGAGAGCAACGAGCCGAAGGCGAAGACGACGAGAGAGAGCGTGAAGAGCCGGGCCAGGCCGAAGCGGTCCGCGGCACGGCCGGCCAGGGGCATCGCGGCGATGAACGTGAGGGCATAGCCGTTGACGATCCAGGATGCCCGACGAAGTTCCGTCCAGCCGGCCAGATCGGCCACGATGGCCGGCAGGGCGACGGCCGTGATGAGCAGTTCAGCACCCACGATCAACGCACCCGCCGACAGAGCGGCAAGGACGATCAGTCGATCACGCGTAGGCATCTCTGGCGCGAGTGTAGGCGGCTCGGCTGCGACAGCCCGTTGCTGGGTCGTCTTGGATCACACCCTGTTCCGGTCAGCGATCGGGGCGTCGGTGCGCACTGGCAGGACCGCTGAAGCGACCGCGGGCATCGATGGCGACGCGGCTGGCAGGTCCGGAGCGGCGACACGGTGCAGGGTCACTGGACGCTGGATGCCGCGCAGCCGGAAGTCGCCCAATGTGTGCAGCTCGATGCCGTGCCCTCCGTGCTTGAGGATGGCGGTGCGGGCGTCGTCTGAGAGCAGTATCTGGCCGCCCTCAGCAGCGCCGCATACCCGCGCGGCGGTGTTGACGGCCATGCCGATGTAACCGGTGGAGGTGAGGGCCGGCCGGCCGCTGTGGATGCCCATGCGCACACGCACGGTGGAGCCGCCCGCCCAACTCCGACCGTTCAGAGCGCGCTGGATGGCGATGGCGGCAGCCACGGCTCCCGTCGCCGACGAGAAGACCGCGAAGAACTCATCAGCCCGGCAATCGACTTCGTGGCCGTTGGCATCACGGATGCCCGCTCGGTGGATCGCCCGCACATCCTCCAGGAGCCGGCCATAGTCATCACCGAGACGCTGAAGGAGGCCGGTCGAGGCCTCCATGTCGGTCAGCAGGAACGTCACCAGGCCGGATGGCAGTCTGCCCGGTCTGCCACTCGCACCAGTGCGCAACTGGCCATTGATGAATCCGATGGGCATGATGCCGTGTCGGCTGGCGGCCCGGAGCAACTTGGCGCGAGCGCGCTCGCGCGCCGCATCGTCCTCGAACGCGACCTGCCGGAAGCGCGCCAAGGCGTTCCTGACGTGGGCGCGGTCATGGATAGGCAGGCGCCGCTGGCCGCGCGAGTCGACATAGGCGAAGGCGCTGTCAGGCAGCTTGGCGCGCCGTGCGGCATCCAGCGAAGGCATGCGGCGACCATATCAGTCGAGCGCGGAGGTCCCTCTGATGGTGCCCAGGGCTGCTCCAAGCGGGCACCTGGCCTGAGCGGGCGGGCCGTCTGAGCAGGTAGGGACAGTTCGCGTGGCTTGGCTCACGGGGTGTTCCGAGCGACGGTCCAGGCAGCTGATCCAAGCCGCCAGACCACTCGGCGGAGTGCCCTGCCGATCCGATCGCCCGACCGGCGCCGCCCGCTGGCCGGCCATCAGGCAGCTGGCCGTCGCCCCCCAAGAAGGGAGCTGACCGTCGCC
>JACCYW010000169.1 GCA_013696275.1 Chloroflexota bacterium
CGTCTCCCTCCGTCAGCAGCACCTTCAGCACCACCGAACCGCGCCTGAGATCGGCGCTCGGTCGTCTCGAGGCCGAGGGCCGGATACCGGTGGTCAGCGAGGTGGACCTGTTCCTGCGCCTCTGCCCAGCGGTCACCATCGGGGTCACCGGGACCAAGGGCAAGACCACGACGAGCGCGCTCATCGCCGCCATCCTGGAGCGTTCCGATCGACCGGTGGTCCTGGGCGGCAACATCGGTAGCCCCCTGGTCGAGCGGCTGCCCGGACTCCGGCCACAACACCGCGTCGTGATCGAGCTCTCCGAGCTTCAGTTGCCGACCCTTTCGCGCGGCACCGACGTGGCCGTCTACACCCACGTCACCAGCGACCATCTGGACCGACACGGTTCGGTCGAGCGCTATCGGGCGGTGAAACAGCGCCTCGCCGGTCTGGTCGACGATCACGGCGCCCTGGTCCTGAATGCCGAGGATGCCGTGAGCTCCGGCTATGGCCGGCTGGCGCCTGCCAGCACCACGGTCATCCGCTACCGGCGCTCCCCACCGCCAGCCGGTGGGGTGGGTGTCCGCGACGGCTGGATCGTCGATGAGCAGCAGCGCATCATGCCTGTCGACGAGTCGCCGCTGCCGGGAGCGCACAACGTCAGCAACGTCCTGGCAGCGATCGCAGCCAGCTCTTACCTGGGCGTGCCGGCCGATGCCATCCGCGCCGCAGTGGCAGCGTTCCGGGGGGTCGAGCACCGTCTCGAGTACGTGGCCGAGATCGACGGGGTCCGCTTCATCAACGACTCCATGGGAACGCAGCCCGACGCCGTGATAGCGGCGCTGCGCAGCTATCCCGCCCCGCTCATCCTGATCGCCGGCGGACGGGCCAAGGAACTGGCCATCGATCAGCTCGCGACGGTGGTCGCGCAGCGCGCCGCGGCGGCCATCCTGATGGGCGAGAGCGGACCTCAGCTGGAGCGGTCATTCCGCGCCGCCGGCCTGGCCAGGGCCGAGCTGGCGGGGAGTCTGGAGGCAGCTGTGGAGCGGGCCCACGCGCTGAGCGAGCGGCTCCTCCGGCAAGGCGCACCGCGGCCGGCGACGGTCCTGCTCAGCCCGGCCGCAGCCAGCTTCGACATGTTCACCGACTACGCGGCGCGTGGCGACGAGTTCAAACGAGCCGTCGCCTCGCTGGCCGCCCGGACCCCCGAGCGGTCCAAAGCATGACCACCAGCGTGCGGGGCTCCCATCGGCGGCTGGGCCTGCCCGGGCGGTCAGGGCCGGATCGACCCTCGGTGTCGGATCGACAGTCGCTGTCGCTCAGGTCGATGGCGCGGGCGGTACCGCCACCGACCGCGACGCGTCAGCGCCGCGGCCCGCAGCGGGAACGGCATGAGATGGACCACCTGCTGCTCGTCGCGACGGTCGCCCTGGTCGTCATCGGCCTGCTGATGATCTACTCCAGCGCTGGTGTCGCGGCGGCGGTCGAGAACGGTGGTGACCCCTTCATCGCCGCCCTGCCACAGTTGGGCTGGTCGGCACTCGGCTTGCTGGCGATGATCTTCTTCTGCCGGCTGGACTTTCGCTACCTGCGGCTCGGGTCGGTGGTGGCGTACCTGATGGGGTTGGCGCTGCTCGTCATCGTGCTCCTGCCGGCCATCGGGCCGTTCCGGCCCATCACGAGTGGTGGCTCGTCGCGCTGGCTGGAGATAGGACCACTGCCCTCGATGCACCCGGCGGAGCTGATGAAGCTGGCCCTGGTCATCTACCTCGCCCACTGGCTTGCGCGCCGCGGAAGCCAGGTCTCCGGCGTCTTCTCCGGCACCCTCCCGTTCCTGCTCATCGCCGGCCCGGCCATCGCGCTGGTGGCCCTCGAACCGGACCTCGGGACGACCATCGTCCTGGGCCTGGCTGCCTTGACCATGTTCCTGGTGGCCGGTGGCAGCGTCCTCCAGATGCTGCTCCTGATCCCGGTCGGTGTGGCGGCGGTGGTCCTCTACGTCCAGGCCAACGTGTATCAGATGGATCGGGTGACGGTCTTCCTGGATCCATGGTCAGCGCCGCCGGAAAAGGCCTTCCAGACGGTGCAGGGCCTACTGGCGCTCGGACGGGGCGGCATCTTCGGGGTCGGATTAGGTGAGAGCTCGCGGCCGGGCGGTCTGGCCCTGCCCAATGCCCACAACGACTTCATCTTCGCGCTCATCGGCCAGGAGTTGGGCCTCATCGGGGCCAGCCTGGTCATCGGGCTCTACCTGCTCTTCGCCTACCGCGGCATCCGTATAGCGCTGGCCGCGCCAGACACGTTCGGCGGCCTGCTGGCGGCTGGTGTCACCGCCTGGCTCATCTTCCAGGCGCTCATCAACATCAGTGTGGTGGTCGTGCTGATACCCATCACCGGTATCCCGCTACCTTTCGTGAGCGACGGTGGATCGTCGCTCGTGGTGAGCTTCGCGGCGGTCGGTATCCTCCTGTCGATCTCACGCGAGTCCCTCCCACGAGGCACCTGGAACGATGCGCATCCTGATAGCGGCGGGGGGTACGGGCGGTCATATCTACCCGGCCCTGGCAGTACTTCGCTCACTCTCAGAGCGCGTCGATGACGTCGCCATCCGCTGGCTCGGTGGGCATCGCGGGCTGGAGACGGACATCGTCGCGGGCGCCGGCCATGAGCTGGACCGGCTGGCGTTGCGATCCCTGCGCACGACCGACCGGTCGGTCCACACCATCGCCGACCCACTGCGCCTCGCGGTCTCGGTACCCCAGGCGGCATCGATCATGGCTCGATGGCGGCCGCAGGTCGTGCTCACTACGGGCGGCTACCTGGCCATCCCGGTGCTCATGGCCGCGGCCGGCGTGCGCGTCCCCTCGTTGCTCTGGGAGGGCAACGCCATCCCGGGCCGCAGCAGTCGAGCGACGGCGCGCCTGGCGAGCCTGGTCTGCGTCAGCTTCGCGCAGACCTGCGCGGCCTTGCCCGGGCGTTGCTTCGTGACCGGCACCCCGATCCGGCCTTTGTGGGGCATCGACCGGGACGAGGCACGCCGCAGGCTGCGCCTGCCGGCGGGGATACCCGTCCTCCTGGTATTCGGCGGGTCGCAGGCGGTCCGGCGGCTCAACGACGCCGTGGCCGACGCACTACCCGGGCTGGTCGACAGGTGCGCCGTGCTGCACCTCACCGGGCAGGCCGGCTACGGCGGCGCCCTTCGCCGGCGAGAGGCCCTACC
>JACCYW010000173.1 GCA_013696275.1 Chloroflexota bacterium
GCCCCGAGCCCACCGGCGACGATGGCTGGCACGACCAGGAGCAGCCCGTACTGGAGCAGCAGCTGCGGTTGCGGTTCATGGCGGCTGAGCAGGTGAACGACGGTGGGCGGCACCAAGAGGAGCGCCCAGCGTGGCCGCAGCAAGGGCAGGAGTGCCAGGGAGATGACGAGGCCGCCGGTGACGAGCCAGCCCTCCGGTCGCGTGAGCGCCGCGACGACAGCGTCGGTCTGCTCGAATGGCGCGCGCAACAGTCCTGCTGCTCCGCCCAGCCAGGCGTAGTACCGGTCTATGTCGTAAGTGACACCGGCCCGCAGCGCCGGCATGACCAGGCCGAACACGAGGACGGCCCAGACCACGGCCACACCGGTCAGCGCGAGGCCCATGCGGCGCATCCCACAAGTGACTCGACCGGGTGCTCGGGCCGCTACCAACAGGCCGATGACGGCGACCGGAAAGACCTGATCCTCCTTGGCGCCCAGGGCCAGCAGCGCGAAGAGCCAGAAGAAAGCGGCGCGCTGCGTGAGGCCCGCCCAGCCAGCCAGCAGGATGAGTGGCAACGCCAGGATCTCGGTGTGGAAGCCCGCCCGTGTCTGCTGCTGCATGACGGCCCAGAATGGGATGGGCAAGGCGAGGGCGGCGGCCATCCTGTGGCGCTCCGGGGCCGACCGCAAGATGGCACGGAGGAGCAGGAAGGCGGCCACGACGCTGAGCCCTATGGCCAGCGCCTGGAGCGCGTGAAGGAGTCGCGCATCAGACCACAGCGGCTGTAACGCGGCCGGCAAGGCGAGCAGCGGCGAGAAGTGCAGCCCCAGGAACTCGCCCGGATTGAAGCTCGAGCGGAGGCCATTGCCCTGGCTCAGATTCCAGACGAGCTGCTGGAAGTAGGCCTGGTCGAAGGCTCCGGAAGTGAGCCCGTCGGCCCGGCGCAGGCTCATGTACAGATGCCAGCCAGCGCCCACCGTGGCCGATGCCAGGACCGCCATCGCGGCCATCGAGCGATCAGACAGGCCGAGGCGGGAAGCCAGGCGTGCGCCGGGCACCAGGCTGCTAGCCAGCGCGTGGCTGGTGCGCACCCTGCTCACCGCGCGGTCGCGGCCGCGGTCCGGGTCGGGCTCTTGTCGCCGCCCGCCCGGCGGCCTGCAGCACGTCGTTCATCCGCCGTGAGCAACGGTCGGCTGCCGTTCATCATCCGCACCGCGGTGCCCGCGGCGGCACGAAGGACAGCCTCCTCCGCCGACCAGCGAGGTCGCCAGCCGATCGATACGAGGCGACTCGTGTCGAAGTCGACCAGCGGCGTATCGCCGGGCCAGCCGCCACCGCCGACCGGCGAGGCGCCAAGGAATGTGCGCGCCACCGCCCCTTCGTCCAGGCCCAGAGCCTGGACCACCAGATCTGCCACCCGATCGACCGTCAGGGTCCCGGCGGTACCCACGTTGTAGGTGGTGACCGGCCTCTGGGGCGGCTGCGCCAGCGCGTGGAGCATGCCCGCGACGACATCCTCCACCGCGACATACGGCTTGGCTTGGCGCCCGTCACCCATCAGCTCCAGGCGGCTCGGATCGCGCAGGAGCTTGACCACCAGGTCATGGACCACCCCGTGATCGGATCGCGCTCCGACCGTGTTCCCGAAGCGGAAGATCAAGGCCCGTAGATCATGCAGCGCCGCGAACCCGCTGATGAGCGACTCGCCCGCCAACTTGGCCGCCGCATAGTGCGACTCCGGCAAGAGCGGACCATGGTCTTCAGGCGTGGGCACCACTGCCGGCGTGCCATAGATCGTGCCGCTCGACGCATACAGGAGGGTCCGGATGTCGAGCCGGCGCATCGCGTCCAGGACGTTCCAGGTGCCGATCACGCCGATCGCCAGGTCCCGGTGGGGATCGACCAGACCGGCCCGGATATCTGTATGCGCAGCGAGGTGGACGACGATCTCGTGACCGGCCAGTGCGGCGTCCACGGCTTCGCGGTCGCGCACGTCGCCGTGGATGAACCTGAGCTCGGCGTCCGGCTCGGCGGCATCTGACGGCCGCCCGCCGACCGGTTCCCACCAGTCGTCAGCGGCCCCTGATAGGTCGTCGAATATGGTCACTCGATGGCCGCGCGCCAGCAGTTCGGCCACCAGGGTGCCACCGATGAACCCTGCTCCACCGGTGACCAGGACACGCTCCTGTATCACGGCGCCGTCGCTGGTCAGGCGGCCCGCTCGCAGACGGCATACTGGTACCAGCGGTCAGCGGAGCGTCGCACCCGCGCCCACGGCTGACTGTAGGCCAGGGCACTGAACGCTTGGCGGTCCATCACGCTGACGGCCTGGCAGCCCGCCTGATGTCCGCTGCTGCGCCCGGTGAGCACGGCTGCTCGGTCAAGCAGGCGCATGGCCGCCATCGGCAGTGCCGCCCGTCGTAGCGATAGCGGCTCCGCCACGAACACCCGGCCGCCCGGTCGAAGGACGCGATGGATCTCATGGACCGCCGCCGTTCGCTCATGAAGCACAGTGAACAGCCGCGCCACGACCACCGCATCGACCGACCCGTCGGCGAAGGGGAGGGCGCGTACATCGGCCTCCAGGAAGGAGCAACCGGGCAGCTGAAGGGCCATCGCGGCCCGGCGTGCGCGGCGCAACTGGGCGACCGAGTGATCGACCCCGATGACCTGGACAGCCGGGAACCGCTGAGCCAGCCGGCGCGCATAGAGTCCCGGCCCGCAGCCCAGCTCGAGCACGACCACGCCGTCGCTCGGGCCGCCGTCCGGCCAGAGCTCCTGACAGATGCGCTCCGTGTCGTCGCGGAAGAGATGTTCGCGACAGAACGCGTAGACAGCCGGATAGCGCTCGAACAGACAGGCATGCCCGTCCACGCGCGGGGGCACGCGCGCAGCGCTCGTCACGCCTGGACCGTGGCCCTCACCACGTGGATGCCGGTCGCACCCTCCGGGACGACCGGTCGGCTGGCGCCGGTCTGCACGTTGCCCTGGCGGTCGGTGGCCCGGACGCCGAGGCGGGACTCGCCGGCCGCGGTCGGTGTCCACTCGAAGCTCCAGAGCGCCCAAGAGAGCCGGCTTCCCGGATAGTCCAGCTGAGCCGGCTGCCAGGTCGACCCGTCGTCGACCGAGACCTCCACCGCGGCCACGCCGCGATCACCACCAAACGCGGTGCCGTTGAGTCGCACGGGTTGGCCGACGGAGATGGGCTGCCGCAGGTCCGGGCCGTAGAAGCGCGAACGGGTGGGGATGACGAACCCTGGACCCCAGCCCTGTGTCTCGTAGAAGCCGAGCACATCCCGATCGACCAGCTCGACCTCGGTCAGCCACTTGATGCTCTTCTCGCCGAACAGGCCGGGCACGATGAGTCGGACCGGGTAGCCGTGCCGTCGCGGCAGCGGCTCACCGTTCATCTCGTAGGCGACCAGTGTCGTCGGCTCCATGGCCTTGTCGATGGCGAAGGTGTCGCTGTAGCCGTCGACCGACTTGCATACCACTTCCACCGCTCCGGACCGCGGGCCGGCCTGGTCGATGAGCGAGGCGAGCGGCACGCCGCGCCAGATGGCATTGCTCATGAGGCCGCCGGAGACGATGTTGCTGATGCACATCAGTGTCGTCTCCTGCTCCACCGCCGGCATCGCGCGCAGTGCCGCCAGGTCGATGGTGCTGGGCCTATCTACCTGGCCGGTCACGGCCATGCGCCACAGGCCGCCATCGACCGCCGGATCGATGACGTTCTTGCTGACCACGTAGAAGAGTTCGTTGGGTGTGATGGGTTCGATGTCCGGGCCGCGTACCTGCAGCCCGTCATAGGCGAAGGTGGCATCGTCCGACAACCGTCGCAACAGGCCGCCGCTCACGGCGAGCAGCCCGACACCAGCCGCTCCGACCAGGATGGCGCGACGACCAAGATGAGATGCGGCTCCCGTCGAGGCGTCACCGGCAGGCTTCTCGCGCGCGGGCCGAAGGGTCTTCACCAGACCGGCCGTCAGGACTCCGTACAGCGCGAATGCGGCGAGCATGCTGGCGGCCGTCACGACGCGCGCAGGATCAGGCGGCAAGCCCGCGAAGTTGGTCGGCAGCACCGGCCACAGGACGATCAACGCGGCCAGCCAAAGGAAGATCACGAAGCCGACCAGGAAGCCGCGCGCCCTGCTCCCACGATCGCGCAGTACGGCATAGACGGCACCGCCCAGGACGCCGGCCGCTATCTGACCGACGAGGACGGCGAAGACGCCCAGTTGCTTGAGCTCGTTGTAGCCGCCGGCCCAACTGATGAGGCCGCCGAAGTCGCGTGCCGGGATGAGCGGAGCGAAGCGATCGCCGACTAGCTCGGATGGAGTGGGGATGCCGGCGACGGTCCTGAGCACGAGCATCAGAGCGGTCATCGCCAGGGCTGCCACCAGGCCGGCCAGGAGTCCCGTGGCGGCAGCCGGGATGAGTGTCTTGGCTGTTCGCATGCGGGTCTCCCGAGTCGTTCATGTCAGGCCACGCTC
>JACCYW010000177.1 GCA_013696275.1 Chloroflexota bacterium
GCTCGCCCAGGAGGCCGAATGGCACGTTCTCGCCGTACGAGGAGGCGCGCCCTTCGATCCACCGGATGGTCGGCCCAGCCTCCGGGGAGACATCCGCCGGTGCTTGAGTACGCGTTCGGAACTCGGCCAGGAGGCGGCTCTTGCCCACGCCCGGCTCCCCGAGCACCATCGCCGCGCGGCCACGGCCGGCAGCGATCACGCCGAGCAGTGGCAGCAACTGTTGCAGTTCCTCGTCGCGACCGACCATCGGGCTCGACAACCCGGCCACACCTCGTTCCGCTCCAGCCTCGTCTCGGCGGCCGAAGATCTCCCACGCCTCGATCGGCTCGGCTTTGCCCTTCAGCACCGCTCCGCCCAGTGAGCTGGCACGGAAAGATCCGGCAACCTGTCGCCAGGTCTCTCCGGTGACGATCACGCTGTCCGGCCGTGCGATGCCCTGCATACGCGCCGCCACGTTCACGGTGTCACCCAACGCGTTCACGTCGCGAGCATCCCCGCCGAGACCCTCCACGATGGCCAGTCCGGAGTTGATGCCGACGCGTATGTGGAGCCCCTCGCCGATCTCCTTCCCGTACTCGGCCCGTAGACGCGGACCTGCCTCCCCGACAGCAACGATCATCTCGAGCGCAGCCTGCACCGCCCGCACGGCGTCATCCTCGTGCACCGCCGGCGCGCCGAAGACCGCGAGCAGGCCATCGCCCATCAAGCGCGCGACCGTCCCGCCGTACCGCTCCACGGGCGCGGAGGCGAGCGCAAGTACGGTATGGATCGCGCCGCCCCAGTCCTCCGGGTCCATGCGCTCCCCCAGCGATGTCGAATCGACGACGTCCGCGAACAGGACGGTCACGAGCCGCCGCTCGGCGACCGGGGTCTGTATCACGGGTCTGAGAGGAAGGACCATGAGCCTCGGACGTGTTGGGATGGATCCTCAGTATCGTCACGTCGACAAGCCTCCGCGGGCAAGGAAGCCTGTCGACACAGCAGGCCATCCGACGATCGGTAAGCCATCCCCCTTGACCCTGGCGAGTCCACGAGCCTAGGCTCCGAGCTTACCGTCGCACTCCGAGGACCGGCATGAACGCTCGTCGCCTTCTCGCAGTGGCCGCCGCGATCGTCCTTCCGGCGTCTGCTCTCATCGGTACGGCGGTCCCCGTCGCCGCGGGCGTCGGGCCCTATACCTTTCCGGGCTGCGGGATGACGCTCCAGGACTGCATCGACGCCGCATCGGCAGGCCAGACCATCCACATCGCGACCGACACGCCGATCGACGAGTTCCTCTCGATCTCCAAAGGTCTCCGGCTGGATGCTGCCCCGGGTTCCGAACCAACCATCGACGGCGTCAGCGTATCGACTACGGGCCCGACGACGAACGTGACGATCGATGGCCTGGGCGTGAAGTTCAACATCACAGCCCTCTTCACCACCGGCGCCGGTCACTCTCTGACGGTCCGTGGCACGGAGATCGACGGCACCAACACGAGCGGCGCTGCCGTCGACTTCGTTACGCAGGTGCCCTCTGCGCTCGTCGTGGAGGGAAGCTCGATCCGGTCGATGTCTGGCCGGCCGACCTATAGCATCAGCTTCTCCTCGGAACTTACGAGCGGCATCGCGAGTCTCTCCGCCATCGGGAACCGGATCACGCAGGTCGATAACGACAACGGTGGGAGCGGCATACACGTGCAGGCGATAGGGGCCGGAGAGGTGCGCGCTGACATCATGAACAACGCGATCTGGGAAGTCGCGCGCTGTGGATGCGGGCTCGCCGCGGCCGTGTACGCCTTCGTCAACGGTACCGTCGACGTGGACATGAACGTTGTGGGGAACACGCTCGAGAGCTCGAGTCGCATCGGGATCGCGCTTCTGAACTGGGCCGATGCGGGCGGCTCGGTCGCCTTGGACGTGTTCGACAACATCATCAGCCATCATCCGTGGGCTGGGATCCACCTGGAGAACGAGTCGGTCACGACGCTCCGATTCCGAGCCGGCCACAACGACCTCTACGTGACTGGACCGAACCGGCTCGACGGCGAGTCGCTGGGGCCGGGCACGCTCCACGTCCGTCCGGGCTTCATCGCTAGCGGCAACGGTGACCTCAGATTGTTGTACACGTCACCGCTGATCGACGCGGGGCAGGTGTGCACGCCCGGAGGTGTCGCGAACCCGGACGCGGACGGCCATCACCGCCTGGCGGGCGCACGTGTCGACATCGGTGCCTACGAGCGTGGCGCGGTGGCCCCGACCGGCGAGGTCCAGGTCGGCACCAGCCTACCCGACGCGCTGATCGGAACGGACGGCGCGGACATCCTCTGCGGCCACCGCGGGCCCGACTTCCTAGCGGGCCACGGCGGCGCTGACTATCTCGATGGTGGAAGGGGCCATGACACCATCGTCGGAGGCAAAGGCTCCGACCGTGTGTTCGGGCGCAACGGCTCCGATCTCTTGTGTGCACGGGACGGCGTGAACGGCAACGACCGGCTCAGCGGCGGCAAAGGGAACGATGGCTACGACGCGGATCCGGGTGATCTTCGCAAGGCGATGGAGTACCGGGACTCCTGCCCGAACTGACCGCTTTCCCGGCATTGATCATTGGGGGCAGCTCGATCTTTCAAACGGGTACTCGGTGATGCATCCTCGTTCGCTGCTCAAGTCCCGCTTTGGAATGAAGCGAAGTCGTGCACGGCTCGGTTCTCGTTCTACCGCGCCGTCTTCACGGGAGTCGTGTGTCGCGCGGGGTTCCCTTGATACAACGCCGGTCAGCACGCATCAGCCGTCCGCGAGCGTGGCGTTCACGAGCACCACCCGTCGATACATCGCGAGAAGCGCCCCCGGATGGGAGCTGCCGTGAGACCGCCCTCGTTCCATCGAGAGGGCTCCGCTTGCTGACCAGTATGGTCGGGATAGCCGGGTCGGGCCGAGGGTCAATAGACCTGGTCGTGGGTGCCTAGCGCGACCAAAAAGCAGGCCTCCCCCTCCCAGCGAAAGAGGACGCGAAGGTCGTCGTCCACGCTG
>JACCYW010000209.1 GCA_013696275.1 Chloroflexota bacterium
CTCGTATCCCACCTTCTGGCGCGACGCCAGAGGACTGGCCTGCCTCGCATGAGGCGGCTGCGTCTGCTGACGGCTGGTGAGTCGCACGGTCCGGCGGTCTCCGGCGTACTGGAGGGCCTGCCGGCTGGGCTGCGGGTCTCGACGACCATGGTCGACCGTGACCTCCAGCGCCGGCAGCACGGCTATGGCAGCGGCCGGCGCATGCTCATCGAGCGCGACCGGGCCATCTGGATGGGCGGCCTGCGTTTCGGGCGGACGCTGGGCTCACCGCTGGCGTTCCGCATCGACAACCTGGACTGGGCGAACTGGCAGGCGCGCATGGCTGTCGATGCCCCACCGCGCAGCCGTCGACCCAGGCCGGTGACCCTGTGCCGGCCCGGCCACGCCGACCTGGCGGGCGTCATCAAGTACGACTCGGACGATGCGCGCGATGTCCTGGAGCGAGCATCGGCTCGCTCGACCGCGCCGCGCGTGCTGGCCGGCGCGGTCGGCCGGCAGCTGCTGGCCACCATCGGCGTGCGCATCTGGAGCTACGTCGAACAGCTTGGCCGGGCACGCGCCTTCCCCCATGCGGAAGACCCGCTAAGCCTCATTGCGACCGACTGGCCGGATCAGGATCTGACCGCGCCGTCGCCCTTGCGCTGCCCGGACAGCGAGGCTGAAGCGCGCATGATGGCGGAGGTCGATGCCGCGGCCGAGGCCGGCGATTCGGTCGGCGGGTCGTTCGTGGTCATCGCCGAAGGGCTGCCGGTCGGGCTGGGCTCGGCCGCGGAGTGGGACACCCGGCTGGATGCTGCACTGGCTGGCGCGATGATGGCCATCCCGGCCGTCAAGGGGGTCGGTGTGGGCATCGGATTCGGTGTCGTCGACCGCCGCGGGAGCGAGGTCCACGACGAGGTCGACCCGGCGGCGTCCGGTTGGATGAGGCGCTCCAACCGAGCCGGCGGAGTCGAGGGCGGCATGAGCAACGGCATGCCCGTCGTGCTCCGCGCGGCGGTCAAACCCGTATCCACGCTGCGCCGGCCACTCGCCTCGGTCGACATCGTCACTGGCCGGGAAGGCAAGGCGCATATCGAACGGAGCGACATCGCCATCATGCCGCGCGCAGCCATCGTCGGCGAGGCGATGGTCGCGCTGGTCCTGGCCGACGCGCTCCTGACGAGCTTCGGCGGCGACACGGTCAAGGATGTGCGCGCCGCCGTGGCGCGCCGACGACGTCGATCCCAGCGACCATGAGCACGGTGCCGCAGTCTTGAGCGTAGTCCGGCTCATCGGCCTGGGCATCGGCTACTCGGCATCGCCGGCCATGCAATCGGCCGCCTTCGCCGCCCTGGGCCTGCCCCACGACTATGTCCTGGCCGATGTCCGAGCGGACGAGCTGGCGGCCACGGTGGCGACCCTCCGCGCCGACGACAGCCTGGGCGCGAATGTCACGACCCCGCACAAGGCCGCCGTCGCGCAGTTGGTGGATGAGCTCGAGCCGCTGGCGCGCGAGATCGGGGCGGTCAATACGGTCGTCCAGCGGCGCGGTCGGCTCCTGGGCTCGAACACCGACCTACCGGCCTTGGTCGATGCCATCAGGCAGCTCCGCCCGGCCGTCAAGCACGCCGTCGTGCTGGGCGCCGGTGGTGCAGGACGGGCGGTCGTCCGAGCGCTTGCTGAGTGTGGCGCCGGGCGGGTGACCGTGGTCGGCCGGCGCGAGGAGCCGGGTGTTGCGGCGTGGTCGCACCTCGCGGGGTCGTTGCCGGAGGCCGATCTGCTCATCAACGCCACGAAGGTCGGGACCGGCGCATCCGAGACGCCCGTGCCGGCCGCCCTGCTCCATCGGGGATTGGCCGTGCTCGACCTGGTCTATCGGCCGAGTCCGACGCGGCTGGTCGCCGAGGCGCGCGCCGCTGGAGCCATCGCAGCAGCGGGCGGCGGTGTCCTCCTGGGCCAGGGCTGGCGCAGCCTGGAGGCCTGGCTTGGCGTGGCCGCCCCGGTGGCCATCATGGCTGCTGCCCTGAAGGCGGAGTTGGGCGAGGGCGCCGATGTCTGAGCATGGCACGGGCGTGGTGCTGGTGGGCCTGCCCGGGAGCGGCAAGTCAACGGTCGGAAGGTGCCTTGCCCAACGGACCGGACGTCCCTTCGTCGATCTGGATGAGTCGATCACGGCGAGCACGGGCCGGACGCCCGCCGAGCACATCGATGGGCGGGGCGAGGAGACATTCCGCCAGCTCGAGCGGCAGGCCGTGCTAGACGCTTGCCGCAGCACGGGCGCGGTCATCGCCACCGGCGGCGGCGCCGTGATCGATCCGCTCAACCGATGGGCATTCATGGGCCATGGCATCGTCTGTTGGCTCGATGCCCCACTAGAGTCGCTGCTGGAGCGCCTGTCGGCGGACGTGACAGTCAGACCGCTGCTGGACGGCCATCAAGCTGCCCGCCTCGCTGGCCTGGCCCAGGCGAGGGCACCCTACTACCGGGCCGCGGATGTGCGCATCGACGCGGCGGAGTCGGCCGAAGTCGTGACCTCGCGGGTCATCGCCGCTGT
>JACCYW010000265.1 GCA_013696275.1 Chloroflexota bacterium
CTGTTCATCTTCCTCATCCGCAAGCGGGAGCCTCCGCCGCGCCGCGAGGTGCAGGCAGGCACCGGAAAGCGGACGAGCATGCGCCAGGAGATCATGGAGGGACTCAGGTATGTGCTGAGCCACCCACATCTGCGGGCCATCGCGGCCTGCACCGGGTCCGCGAACCTGTTCTCACAGCTCGTCTTCTCCATCCTCATCCTTTACCTCGCGCGAGAGCGGTCGTTCGAGGCAGAACGGATCGGTGTCGCGTTCTCGGTCGGGGCGGTCGGCTTCATGGTCGGCGCACTTCTCGCGAACCGCCTCTCCGCTCGACTGGGCGTGGGACCGACCATCATCGCGTCGGCGGCGCTGTCCGGCCCAGGGCTCATCCTGATACCGCTGGCGCCGGCCGGCCAGGAGCTGGCTTTCGTGGCCGCCGCCGGGTTCATCTCCAGCTTCAACATCGCCGTCTACAACATCACGCAGGTCAGCTACCGGCAGGCCATCACGCCGGAGCGCATGCAGGGCCGTATGAACGCCACGATGCGCTTCATCGTCTGGGGCACGATCCCGGTCGGGGCGATGGCGGCTGGGTTCCTCGGCGGAGCGATCGGGCTGACGCAGACCATCTGGATCGGCGTCATCGGATCGATGTTCGTCTTCCTGCCGGTGCTGCTGTCACCGGTGCGCTCGCTCCGCAAGATGCCCGAGCCGGCCCCTGTGCCCGATGAAGGCGAGGCTTCGCCCGCCATCGAGACGCTTGGCGACGCCATCGACGAGAGCCCGCGCCCGGTCCGCGGCTCCCCTTCCCCGGAGGAGCCCTGAGACACCCGGTCTTCGGGAATAGTCCGGGGTGGATGCGCTGCCGGGGACGAAGCGCACCCCGTTCGCGACGCCCATCGCCCGCGCGGGGGTTCGTCGGGTAGGCGAGCAGGAGGTTGGCGCTGGCTCGCTGAGCGTTTGCGAATGTCACTCGCTCGGCGATCGGCGAGTACGGTGCGCGCCATGAGCGACGTGGCGAGGCCTCGGCTCGACCTCACACGGGCGCAGATCCTCGCGCACCGACGCCGCGTCGGCGCGCTCGACGAGCGGCTCCCACACGGCCCGGGCTCCCTCCGGCGTGCAGCGTGAGCGGGCCTGCAGGACAGCATGCCTCGGGGCCGCGCTCCTCTCCATCCATGCGCGTGTCGAGGGGACCGAACCCTCCACGTGGGAGGACCCGTCGCTCGTCCAGCTGTGGGGGCCGCGGTTCAGCGCGTACGTCGTCGCCGCACGCGATCTCACCGTCTTCTCGCTCGGTCGGCTGCCCGACGATGACGGTGGCCGCCGCGTCGCCGAGGACCTCGCGGCCCGCCTGCACGCCTTCCTCGGCGGCAGGAGGATGAGCTACGGCGAGGCGGGCCGCGGGCTCGGCGAGCACCCCAATCGTCTGAGATGCGCCGCCCCGACCGGCACGGTCCTGATCCGGTGGGACGGCGCGCGACAGCCGACCGTCTGGACCGTGCCGCCACCCGATGTGGACCCACGTGACGCTCGCCTCGAGCTCGCGCGCCGGTACCTGCACGTCTTCGGTCCTACGACGCCCGCATCGTTCGCAGAGTGGGCCGGGATCGCGTCGGCGCGAGGCCGCGCGGCTTTCGCCGCGCTCGAGGGATCGCTGACGCCGGTGCGAACGCCGGTCGGCGATGCCTGGATCCTAGCCGCCGACGAGCCCGCCTTCCGCAGTTCCGCGGGGCGCACCGCGAGGATCCGGCCCCTCCCAAGTGGCGACGCGTATCTCCTCCTCCAAGGAGCCGATCGCGAGCTCGTGGTCCCCGACGCCGGCCGACGCCGCGCGCTCTGGACCGCGCGCGTCTGGCCCGGTGGCGTCCTGGTCGCGGGCGAGGTCGTCGGGACCTGGCGACGCGCGGAGGCGAACGTGACGATCCAGCCCTGGCGGCCCCTGTCGAGCGCGGAGCGCGATGCGGTCGCGGCGGAGGCGGAGGCCTTGCCCGTGCCCGGCCTGCAAGGCCGGATCCTTGTCCACTGGGACGACTGAGGGCGCCGGATGAGTGTTGCGGCCACCGGCAGCTCGCGCGACCCTGACATGCCTGAGCACCTTCCTCCGCCGGGTGGATCATAACGGAGACCGATCAGCGTAGGAACGGCCGTTTGACGGAGAGATCAACCGGGCCGTGGCACTCCTTCGTCGGTTGGAACATCCCGTGATCCACTCGCCGCTACGGGGCCGCGGGCCGCTCACCCGCCCGATGCCCAGACGCCCTCTAGAGCGAGGATCGCACCAGGTGACCTAAGATCCCGGAACATCGGGAAGTGCTTGAGGTTCAGGGTCGTCAGCGCCACCCCATGAAGCTCAGCGGTGGCGGCCACGGCGTAGTCGACAAGGTCGATCCCCGAGCCGGAAGCGGAGCAAGCCGACGGACCGGGCTGCTGGTTTGGCGCTCGACCGTCACGCCGGTGGCATCATGCATCGTCATGGACACCCAGGACCAAGCCGTTGATCCGATCGCGGATCCAGACCGGTACCGCCGCTACCTGCTCGCGGCGCTGGGCGATGACGATCCAGCTGTGGCGCAGACGACTACCATCGCGGCGCTGCGCGAGCTGGTGGCGGAGGCGGGCGACGCGCTGCGGGGGCGGCCACGACCGACAGAGTGGTCAGTCCTGGAGTGCATCGGTCACATCGTCGACGGTGAGGTCGTCGCAGCGGCTCGATATCGGTGGATCGTGGCTCAGGACGAGCCTGAGCTCGTGGGCTACGATCAGGATCGATGGGTGGCCCGCCTGCACCATGTTGAGGCCGACCCGGACTCGCTGCTCGACCTATTCGCCGCGCTACGGACGGTCAACGTCCAGCTATGGCGTCGCCTGCCGCCACAGGATCGAGCGCGCATCGGCATGCATCGCGAGCGCGGACCCGAGAGCTACGAGCTCACCTTCCGGCTCATCGCTGGACACGATCGCGTCCACCTCGCCCAGGCTCGCGACACGCTCGCGGCAGTGAGGTCGTCAGACGGAGATCGTCGGTCCCTCGCTCCGCGCTCGGGGTCGGGCGGTCACCCCACCATCGGAAGCCTGACGCCGCGCTCACGCGCGACCTCCACGGCTCTCTCGTAGCCCGCGTCGGCGTGTCGCATCACGCCCGTGCCAGGGTCGGTGGTAAGGACGCGTTCCAGCTTCTGCGCGGCCAGGTCGGAGCCATCCGCCACGATCACCATCCCCGCGTGCTGGCTGTAGCCGATGCCGACCCCGCCGCCGTGGTGGATGCTGACCCATGTGGCGCCACTCGCGGTATTGAGCAGCGCGTTGAGGAGCGGCCAATCGGCGATCGCGTCGGATCCGTCGCGCATGGCCTCCGTCTCCCGGTTCGGTGAGGCCACCGAGCCCGCATCCAGGTGGTCGCGACCGATGACGATCGGCGCGCCGACCTGCCCGGTCCGCACCAGCTCGTTGAACGCCAGGCCCGCCTTGGCGCGCTCGCCGTAGCCCAGCCAGCAGATACGCGCCGGCAGCCCCTGGAAGGGCACCTTCTCCTGGGCCAACGAGATCCAGCGCGCAAGCGCGGCGTTCTCTGGAAACAGCTCCAGGATCGCCTGGTCGGTCGTCCGGATGTCGGCCGGGTCACCGGATAGCGCGACCCAGCGGAAGGGACCCTTGCCCTCGCAGAACAGTGGGCGGACGAATGCGGGCACGAACCCCGGGAAGTCGAAGGCGTCCGCCACGCCAGCCTGAAGGGCCTGGGCGCGCAGGTTGTTGCCATAGTCGAAGACCACGGCGCCGCCACGCTGGAAGTCCAGCATGGCCCGAACCTGGTCGGCCATGGAGGCCATCGAGCGGCGCTCATACACCTCGGGCTGAGCCGTGCGTAGTGCTTCGGCATCGGCGAGCGAGATCTCGGCCGGGACATAGCCGCCGAGGGCATCGTGGGCAGAGGTCTGGTCGGTGACCACGTCGAATCGCTCGCCTTGCCGGACCCAGGCCGGCTCGATCTCCGCGGCGTTGCCAAGGAGCGCGACCGATGAAGCCTCGCCCCGGGCGGCCGACTCACGGGCCCACGCCAAGGCTTGGTCAGGCGAGTCGGTCAAGCGGTCGACATAGCCGATCTCCAGCCGTCGCCGGGCACGCTCTGCGTCCACCTCGATGACGATGGCCACGCCATCATTCATCGTCACCGCCAGCGGTTGAGCACCGCCCATCCCGCCCAAGCCGGCCGTCAGTGTCACCCTTCCCCGAAGCGTGCCGCCAAAGTGCTGTCGGGCCAGCTCGGCGAACGTCTCGTAGGTGCCCTGGAGGATGCCCTGGCTGCCGATGTAGATCCAGGAGCCAGCGGTCATCTGCCCGTACATCGTCAGGCCCTTCCGCTCCAGATCACGGAATATGTCCCAGGTCGCCCACCGGCCGACCAGATTGGAGTTCGCGATGAGCACGCGTGGTGCCCATTCATGGGTCCGGAACACACCCACGGGCTTGCCTGACTGTACGAGCAGCGTCTCGTCGTCGGCCAGCCGTTGGAGTTCGCGGACGATGGCGTCGAACGCCGCCCACGAGCGAGCGGCCTTGCCCGTCCCGCCGTAAACGACCAGATCGTCCGGCCGTTCAGCGACCTCCGGATCGAGGTTGTTCATGAGCATGCGCAACGCGGCTTCCTGTTGCCAACCGCGACAGCTCAGCTCAGCGCCTAGCGGCGCACGAACGGGCCGAGCACCAGCGGTCATGTGGCACGGCCGGGCGGTTGGTGGCGGGCCGCGAACGGACGCCAGGCGCAGCTCATGGCGCGATGGCGCTTCGGCGCCTTGTCGTTCGAGGAGTCGGTCGCCGAAAGCGCCAGTTGGTGGCAGATCGGGGCACCTTGCGACCCCTGACCTGCGGGCCGCAGGACCTCGGAGTGAACAAGGTCTTCCCGCCGTCGAATCGCTGCCGCCAAGTGCTCGTTGCCGGCTGCTGCACTCATCGTCGCCAGCCGCGGCGCTGCCAGAAGTCCGGCTCCTCCACGCGGAGCACCCGACCGATCTCGAGGCCCATCCCTCCAGTCACCAACCAGCGAAGGCGCGCCAGGCGACCCGAAGCGTCAATCGATGCTGCCGGCGGGAACGACCCAGGTCACTGACTGCCCGGTGACCGACGCGATGAGATCGAAGTCGGCGTCGTAGTGCAGAAGGCCGCAGCGGGCTTCTTCGGCAGCCGCAGCGACCAGCAAGTCAGGAACCTTGCGTCCGCGAAGACCAGCCGCTGCTAGAGAGCGCTGCACCTGACGTGCACGTCGCAAGTGATGGGAGGTCGTCTCGACCCGTTCGAACGCCTCCAGCGCACCGATGAGCCGATCCCACTCGTCCGCGTTACGTGCCGAGAACCCGACCTCGAGGTCACTGATACCGGCGCGGCCAAGCCCTCCAGCGAGGGCCATCGGACGGATGACGGCCAGTACCGCGTCCGATCGAAGCCGGGTGAGCACGCTCGTATCGACGATATGGGTCAGCGCCACGCGATCTCCCGAGCGTCCAAGTCTGCCCCCGCCAGTGTCTCCAGGGCCGCGTCGACTCGATCGTCGCGACGGGTCCCGACGCGTCGCAGCGCCGTGTTGACGGTGTCCTTGCAGGTCTTGGTGCCGAGTTCTGCCCTCGCCACGCTCAGTGCACGCTCGTCGATCTCCACAAGATGCTTCGTCACGCGTGTCAGTATATACGCGCGCCTCCGAAGCTATCCGGCGGAGGGTCGACCGCGCTCGGCGGCCGTCTGACCGTCGAGAGTCCTCCAGGGCACTGAGCACGTCCTGAACACGAGCGGTTTCGAGGTCGTGGCCGCAGCGAGTGAGGCTACGGAGCTGGTCACCCTGACCGACGAGCACCGGCCCGAGCTGGTCGTCACGGACATCCGGATGCCGCCCGGACGCACGGACGAGGGCTTGCGCGCGGCACTTGTCATCCGACGGCGGCAACCAGGCACCGCCGTGGTCGTCCTTTCCCAGCACCTCCAGCGCAGATACGCCGTGGAGCTCCTGGCCGGCGACCCGTCGGGCGTCGGATACCTCCTCAAGCAGCGCATCGCCGACATCGATGTCTTCGCGGATGACCTGCGCCGGGTCTGCGCGGGCGGGACCGTCCTGGACCCAGAGGTGGTCCGGCTGATGATGGCGAGGGCACGAAGCGACGGCAACGCCCTGGTCCGGCTCCGCCCCGCCAGCAGGAGGTGCTGGCCCTGATGGCGCAGGGTCGCACCAACGCGTCGATCGCCCGCAGTCTCTCGATCACCGAACGAGCCGTCGTCCAGCACACCTCCCACATCTACGACGAGCTGGACATCCCTGCCAACGACGACGACCGCCGCCGCGTCCTGGCGGTCACCCGCTACCTAGCGGAGTGAGACGGGGCCGGAGGCAGACGCGCATTCGGGTCCGGACGCGATCGGCATCCCGGCACGTCGAGGAGACGCCACCTGATCAGCGGGGCTCATGGGCCTTGGTGTAACGGATCTGAGTGGACCTGCTCAGTCCTGGGCATCCGCCGAGGTTTCGGCCAGCAGATACCTAAGGAGCCAGCCCGGTCGTGAGGCGGCCGATGCGGTCGACGGCTAGCTCCGTGAACCACATTTTGCCGTCAGGGCCCTGGATGACGCGGTGCATCACGGTGTCGGGCGTGGGAACCTGATAGAAGGTGAAGGGCACCCGGGAGATGTCGGGTCCCTCTGCCGTGAGGATGGCCCTGTCGATACGCACGATATGATCGGGGCCGGCGGGGAAGGGACGGGCAGCGTCCACGTACTGCTGCAGCCACAGGTTGCCGTCGCTATCGAACGCCAGCCCAGCCAGTATCACGTTGTCCCGCGTCTTGGGCACCGGGAACTCGATGATGTTTCCATCCATGTCTATGCGCCCGACCTTGTT
>JACCYW010000241.1 GCA_013696275.1 Chloroflexota bacterium
GTCACCGATTGATCGATGATCGGGAGTGGTCGATACTGTGGCCATGAAGTATGTCCTGGCAGTGCTACTGCCGCCGGTCGGGCTAGCCATGGTGGGCCGTCAGGGGCAGGCCATAGCCAACCTCATCCTCTGGATCACGGTCATCGGCTGGCCGCTGGCCGCTCTATGGGCGCTACTGGTGGTCCACGGGGCCGAGACAGAGGAGCGCGTGCGGCGGATCCTGGAGGAGGAGCGCCGCCACCGATGACCGCTCGTCGCGCCTGGCTGTCGGCGGCTCATCGACTTGTTGCCGGCGGGACATCCTGTCGGAAGCGATAGCGGCGATCCGTCCCGACCCCGCTCTTGTCGGTCCCGAGACCGCTCCGAGACGGGCCTGCCTCAGCGAGTCAGGGCGGCGCGGGTCTGCGGCTGGGAGATGTACCACATCGCGGCGATGGCTACGCCGACCGGGACGATGATGCTGAGCACGTTGGCATCCAGGAAGATGACGGTCGCGACGTTGACGGCGACGCTCACGGTGAAGACGACGATGGCCGCTCCGCGAGCCCATGGCTTCATGGCCCAGAAGCCGTAACCGAGCAAGAAGCTGGCGAAGGCAAGGCCGAACATGACTGCGCCAAGGACGGTGATGGTGCCACCGGTGGCGTCTCCGAATGCGGAGCCCAGCGCGCCGCCGAACATCAGGGCGAGACCAGCCACGAACGAGAAGATGCCGATGATGAGGGCAAGGAGTGCGAGGGTACTAAGCCCCTTCGGTCGTTGTTCCATGGTCAAGGCTCCGTAGGGGCGCAGTGGCCGGGGTCTCGTACCAGCAGGTTCGCGCTCGGACGGGGTACGAGCACATCTTCGTCATCGTCGACGAGCCCGGTCATCCGCCGGACGTCCCATCGCGTAGTGGCCCGCGGTCACTCATTCACACATCCGCACCGCACCGCAGCGCTCTACTCGCCCCTCGACGCGTGACTACTGACAAGCGCCACCCGTGCTTCCGATCAGATGGGCATCAAGGCGCCATGATCGCCGCCACTTACCACCCGTCGGGACCCGAGGCGCACCGCTGGCACAAGGCATGGCTCCCAAGTCGCAGCGATGGCTCTCACATGCCCATCAGCCACAAGGTCACGAGCTGAGCGCACTGCCGGGCGGCCAGTGGCTCCCTCGACCTGGGATCACGGGAAGCGGTCAACTGGTCGATGGATCGTGTCGCCACCCGTTCCAGGTGCGAGCACCTGGCGCTTGGTCAAGCCACCACCTCGAGGTTGGCCAGGCTCGCCAGCAGCTTCTTGATGCCACGGTCCGGGAACGCCACGGTGACCTCCTCGTCCTCGCGCGTAAGGCGAGATGACACCACGGTGCCTTCTCCGAAGGCGGCATGGCGCACGCGGTCGCCATCCCGAAAGCGTCGCTCGCCAGGGATCAGCGGCTGATCCGGCGCGCCGCGGGGCCCTCGCACACCGTTCTCCGCGGGCGCCGCACGTGCCGGGTCGTCGGGAAGTCCGATGGGCGACTTGGCGCGCGATCCGTAGTAGGCCTCCCGTCGAGCGCTGAGGTCGCGTGACGGGCGGAACGATCCGCCAGCAGCGGGTGCGCCGGGGGGAGGTGTGAAGCCACCACCTGGCGGGAGCATCGGTCGGTCACCCCTCCCCTGACCCCAGCCTCGTCGGCCGACGAGCCGTGACCCGGCCGTTCCGCGACCGAGCAGCAGGCCAAGGTCGTAGTCCGTCCGTTCATCGGCCGGTCGCTGGTCCTGATCCTCCAGTGAGCCCTCACTGGCCACCAATCGAGGCCCGTGCATCAGGTCCGCTGGGATCTCCAGCAGGAAGCGGCTGGGAACGGAGAAGCCGCCACGACCCCAGGTCGCCCGCTGAGCAGCGTGGGTCAGGTACAGCCGATGCCGGGCCCGGGTCAGGCCGACATACGCAAGCCGGCGTTCCTCCTCCATCTGGCGCGGGTCGTCGAGGGCGCGCGAATGGGGGAAGACGCCCTCTTCCAGGCCGCTGATGAAGACGACATCGAACTCGAGGCCCTTGGCCGCGTGCAGCGTGATCAGTGTCACCGCCTCGGCGTCGCCCGAGTAGGCATCCTGGTCGGCCACCAGCGCGGTCTCCTCGAGCAGCCGGTCGAGTGCGTCGTCGGGGTCCAGATCGCCGTACCTGTCGACCACCGCGCGCAGTTCGAGCAGGTTGGCCCAACGGTCTTCCCCATCCTGGGAGCCGTCCATCAGCATCTGCCGATAGCCGGACTCCTCCAGCACAGAATCCAGCAGGTCGGGCAGCGACAGCACGCCCGCCCGGCCGCGCAAGCGCTCGATCAGGCCGAAGAAACCGGCCAGTGACGTGCGGGTGCGGGTGGCGAGCCCTCCTTCACCGTCCGCGGCAGCGCCTATGGCAGCCCAGACATCACCCCCCCGCGCGGCCGCTGACTGGCGCAGCGCGGCCACTGTCCGTTCACCGATCTGACGCGCAGGGACGTTGATGATGCGCTCGAAGGCGGCCGTGTCATGGTCAGAACGGAGGACCCGCAGGTACGCCAGCGCATCCTTGACCTCGCGGCGCTGGTAGAAGCGGACCCCACCCACCAACTGATAACGCAAGCCGTACCGGAGAAAGGCCTCCTCTATCGGCCGGCTCTGGGCGTTCGTGCGGTACATGATGGCGACATCAGCCAGCGAGTAGCGCTGGTCATCGCCCTCGTCGGCTCGCCTGGCAAGGATGGAACCGAACGCGCCACGCC
>JACCYW010000281.1 GCA_013696275.1 Chloroflexota bacterium
CTTCAAGACGGCCAACCAGTGGAGCAGCTGGCGGTGATGGACGGTGCGACCATCACTTTCCGCATCTCCAACGAAGCGCGCCTGGAGCACAACTTCTACATCGGACCGCCGGATGCGCTGGCAGCCAACCAGACCTCCGGCCTGGTGGGTGTCCCGACCAATACCGAAGGCGTCCAGGAGTTCCAGTACACGGTCACCCCGGAGACCGCCTCGCTGCAGTTCGCCTGTACCGTCCCGGGCCACTATCCGCTGATGAACGGGACGTTCGTGCTCCAGTAGGATCGCTACGGTCGGGCCGCGAGATGGCCGCGCCGGTGGAGCTCAGCTGTCAGCTCGGTCAGCGACGCCAGCACCACCGATGCGCCGGCTACCTGAAGTGACGCCGCGGACACCGCCCCGGTGGGCAACCCGATGCCGAGCATCCGCGCTGCTCTCGCCGCCAGCATGTCCCAAGTGGAATCACCCACGTACCAGCATCGGTGGCCAGGGACACCGATCCTGTCGGCGGCATTGATGAGCAGATCAGGTGCTGGTTTGGCTTCGTTGACCTGGCTGCCATCGATGACGGGTGCACCGTCAGCCAGACCCAGCGCGCGGACCGAGACGGTCACCTGGTCGGCGCGGCTCGACGTAGCCAGCGCCCAGGGCAGGTCCGACCCATGCAGCAGGGCCAGTAGCTCGCGCGCGCCGGGCAGCGGCGCAGGATCGGTGTTGATGTCGTCGTAACGCTCGCCAGCTCGACGGTCGACCGCCTCTGCCACCTCGTCGGAGAGCCGCCGGCCACTTACCTCAGCGACCTCGCGGGCAAGGCGCTTCCCGTCAGCCCCGATGAGCCCAGCGACATGAGGCCTGTCGGCCGGGATGCCGACCTCTTCGAAAGTCTGCAGCCAGGCAGCGATGCGCGCGTCGACGGTATCGACAAGGGTGCCATCCAGGTCGAAGATGAGCCCAGCCGGCTCGGCCAGGTCGGTGATGCCCTGCCGGGCCGGCCGCGCGTCGGTCATCAGCCAAGGTTAAGCGCTGGTCAAGGCTCCAGATCGATACCCGACACGAACCATGACGGAGGATGGACACATAGAGCACTCGGCGATCCACCAGGTCCTGGGCATCGTGACCATCGGCGCTGTGCTGGCCAGCCCGTTCGTTTCGCTTGGCCTCCAGCGCTGGACGCTGACCGGCGCCCGTGGGTCGATGGTCGGCCTCGACCGACCACTCATCGCGCCTCTCGTCACCGCGTCGCTGGCGGTCGGCCTGATCCACCTGGCCGTGATCAGTGATCATCTCGCGGAGGACACGGCGACGGGGCTCTTCTTCGTGGTCCTGGCCGTCTTCCAGGTGGCCTGGAGCGTCTTCTTCGCTCGTCAGCCGCGACCCGCGCCGGCCGCCCTGGGGATGATCGTGAACGGCGCCGTCATCCTGGTATGGCTGGTGACCCACACGGTCGGGTCACCGTTCGGCAGCCACCCCGGAGTACCGGAGCCGATAGGTGTGGCTGACGCATTCGCCACCGGTTTCGAGGCCTTCATCGTGGGCGGCACGGCGATGCTGGCCATCCCGCGACTTCGGGTCGTCGCCGCCAGGGTACGGTATGCCGTGTCCGCAGCAGACCTGGCAGTCGTCATGACACTCGCCGTGATGATGCTCACCGCGAGCTATGCCATGGCCGACATCGCGATCAACGGTGGCCATGCTGCCATGCCCGCCATATCAGGGCACTGACCGACGGCAGCCGCGCTAGCCGGCCGACGCCGGGGCCAGCAGCTCTGACAGGGCGGCCGGATCAGTGACTGGGCGCTGGCATACGAAGCCGTGGCAGACATAGGCCGCTGGCTGGCCGTCCGAGCGGGTCCGACCGGCCAGCAGGGGCACCACGCTCGACCGGGCATCATCGGCCATGGCGACCACCTGACGCGGCCGCAGACCCTGGCGGGCCACGGTCAGGAGCGCATCTGCCTGGTGCTCTCCGCGGCGCCCGATGATGGCCACCTCATCGATGGGACCCAGAGCCAGATCGAGGCAGATGAGCCACTGGCCGAAGGCCGACGGATAGCGCGCCACGAATGGGGCGACCAGCGCGATGGCGCCCTCGGCCGCGTCTCTGTAGCGGCCCTCACCGGTCAATGCGGCCAGCCGCAGCAGCACGGTCGCGGCCATCGCGTTGCCCGCCGGCAGGGCGTCATCCTGCAGTCGCTTGGGACGGGTCAGGAGCTGTTCCGCGTCGGACGCGGTGTCATGGAAACCGCCCTGTTCGTCGCTGAACCGCGTCACCACCGCGGTCATCAGCTCCACCGCGGCAAGGAACCACTCCTCCGCGAATGTGGCCTGGTAGACCGCCAGGAGGCCCTCGGCCAGGTGCGTGTGATCTTCCAGTACGCCATCGGCGCTAGTACGGCCGTCCTTCCATGACCGGCGCAGACGCCCGTCCGCCAGCCGAAGGTCGTTCAACAGCGAGCGTGCCGCAGTGGTCGCGATGTCCATGTAGCGTGGCTCGGAAAGGGTCCAGCTGGCATCGGCGAAAGCGGCCAGGGCGAGCCCGTTCCAGGAGGCGATGATCTTGTCGTCGCGCCGAGGTTGCGGCCGGTGCTGCCTTGCCTCGAGCAAGCGCCGCCGGGCATCACCCAGCTCGTCGTAGACGTCGCGTCCGGAGCCGGCAGGCGGGCCGCGCTGGACGCGCGACAGGATGTTGTGGCCTTCCCAGTTGCCCTCGTCAGTGACCCCGTAGGCAGCCTTGAAGGGGGCCGAAGCCGGCCCCAGGATGTCGTCGATCTGCTGGCTCGTCCACACATAGGTCAGGCCTTCCTGGCCGCTCGTATCGGCGTCCAGGCTGGAGCAGAAGCCGCCACCGGCAGCTGTCCGCAGCTCGCGGGCGATCAGATCGAGGGTCGCCCGCGCCACCTCCGCGTAGCGCGGCTCGCCGGTGAGCCGGAACGCATCGAGGTAGACGCGGGCCAGGAGGCCGTTGTCGTACAGCATCTTCTCGAAGTGCGGGACCAGCCACGCGGCATCGGTCGCGTAGCGCGCGAAGCCGCCGCCCAACTGATCGTTGATGCCGCCGTCAGCCATCGCGTCGAGGGTCCGCCGGGCCATGGCGAGCGGTCGCTTGTCGCCGGTCCGAGCGTGGTGCCTGAGCAGCCACGAGATGACCATCGGCTGAGGGAACTTGGGCGCCCCACCCCAGCCGCCTCGGGCGGCATCGAAGGTCCGTTCCAGACCGACCAACGCCGCCTCCAGCGTCGCCACGGCCGGCAGCTCGCTGGCGCCAGCGCCACCCGTCGTGCGCATGGGGGTGATGGCTTGGACCAACCGGCTGGCGCTCTGTTCCACGTCGCCCCGGTTGGTACGCCAGGCGTCGCTTATGGCGGCCAGGATGTCTCGGAAGGACGGCAGCCCGTGGCGCCGCTGGTCGGGGAAGTATGTGCCGCCATAGAACGGCTTGCCGTCCGGAGTCAGGAAGACGCTCATCGGCCAGCCGCCCTGCCCGGTCATCTGTTGCACCGCTTCCATATAGACGGCATCCAGGTCGGGGCGCTCCTCGCGATCCACCTTGACAGCCACGAAGCCGGCGTTGAGGTCGGCCGCGGTGGCTTCATCCTCGAACGACTCTTTCTCCATCACGTGGCACCAGTGGCATGCCGCGTAGCCGATGGAGAGGAAGATGGGCTTGCTCTCCGAGCGCGCCTTCTCCAGCGCGTCCGGTCCCCACGGATACCAGTCGACCGGATTGTGAGCGTGCTGGAGCAGATAGGGACTGGTCTCGCCGGCCAGTCGGTTAGCCCGACCAATGCCGGCTTGGCTGTCGGTGGGACCGGGCGGGTTCGTGGGCTGACTCATCGTGCTGATGGTAGGGTCCTTCTCCGTGAAGGGCCGCAGATGGTGGGCAGGGTGGTCAGTGAGCGCGGTGGCGATGCTCGCATCGTGCCTCGCGGCGATGGTCGCCCTGACCGGCTGCACATCTGTCACGCCTAGCCCGTCGAGCACGGGGCTCGCGACCCAGACGGCCGATGCGCGCCCGACCGTGACATCGGGCGCCGCGGCCTCATCGACGCCGACCATGGAGGCCTCGGCGTGGCCTTCCGGGTCGGTCACGCCGCCCAGTGCCGTGCCGCCCAGTGC